>CAUJFM010000345.1 GCA_963169595.1 Bacteroidota bacterium
TGTGTTCGGCTCTTGGCGTCAGACACCTTGAACCTACACACCGAAGGGGGCTCACGCCCCCTTCAACTTTTTCACACCTTCACACTTTCCCCGGACACCACTGTGCATCAGATCAGGGTTGGCTCAAAACGCCTGCTGATACGGATTGAATAATGGCTTCGGCATCTCAGCGGTACCTCAGCGTGTTCAGGTCGTCCACAATGGGCTGGATGCCTCCCGTCGCGGGCAGGTCGTAGTGGATCACCAGTTGGATCACATCCGTTTCCGGCCTGAAGCCGAAGACCTGGCAGGATGGCCCGTAGATCTCAAGCTGCCCGTTAACCTCCTCACAGCGATAGCTGAGAAGCAGCTTGGGCGACTGCTCAGACTCCGAAGGGTAGGTCCCTTTCAGTACGATGTTCATGTCGTGCCCGTGCGTCGCGATCGCCTTGCGCACCTGGCGCCGAACGAAGTGCACCAGCGGGTCATCGCTCAGGTGTCTGCCCTGGTCCATCTTAAAGGTGTTCCGCAACTCCATTGCCAGAGCATGGGTGTCAACGGCGGGGTTGACCAGGTGGCCGGTCCCCGATAGCATGTGCGCACGTAGCGCTTCAAAGGGTATAGATTTTACCATACCGCAAAGGTACCACCGACCGCAGGGTCTGGTCCCGTTTCTGTGGATAACTGGAATCTCACCACCGCGCATTCAGGCCGCTGTAGGCTTTCCGAAGATTCAGCCAATTCTGATTGGAGTTGAAGATGCGGACTCCACTTGGTTTCTGCCCCGGGTGCTTAAGTCTCTAACACACCTTCTCATGCCCGGCGTGTCAGCCCGATAGGTATCGGTCCAGATGAAGTGGGTGTGTGCTGTCCTGTTGGTGGTTGCTCTGCTTTCGACTTTGCCCTAACAGCCAACTGAACCACAGCATTGGCCACGCATGGGCTGCCGAGCGAGTATCTCGGCGGTAAGGAGCATCTTGGAGAACTTGGGCAGTGCTGCTTTGGTTGCAGGATTCCCTGCAGGAGGTCGATCACATATCGGACTTGCAGAGGTGTGGTCTACAGCGCTAAGCATGCGGCCCACTACTGAGCCAATTGTTTCGCCCTATCCCAACCAACCACGGGCTCGTCGTTCACCCACTCACCGGTGAACTTCCTGCCATCAGCGTATGTGATGGTTCCTTTTCCATAGCGCTTGTTGTTCCCCCGCTCCCGCGAGTTTGCAACTTGCGGTCAGCCTTGCACAAGGCGTTATGGGGCAAGCCGCCCAAGCGATCTGTGATCGCTGCCGCGCTGCCTTGCCACTCTGGGCCTTTCGCATTCCATCCCCGTATCAACCTCCTCACTGATCGTCGCCCCGCTCTCCCCCCTGCCCGCTATCTTTCGCCGCTTCGGAAGATGAAGAAACAGCGCCTCTTTCCCCGCTGGGGGGTACTGGCCGTGGACCTGGTGCAGTGCCTCATCGCGCTGGCCGCCGCGTACCTGCTGCGCTTCAACTTCCAGGTGCCGCCGCACGAGGTGGCCCTGCTGCTGCCCGTACTGCCGCTCTTCCTGGGCATCCGCCTGGCCTCATTCCTGATCGCCGGCACCCAGCGCGTGATGGTGCGCCACACCAACACCGACGATGCCCGCCTGATCTTCCTCACCGTGCTGGGCGGCTCGGTGGCCTTCGGCCTGGCCAGCGTCGTGCGCTATTGGCTGGTGGACGGCCTCTTCTTCCTGCCCACCTCGGTGATCGTGATCGACTTCCTCGGCACCGCCATGCTGCTGATCGGCTCGCGCATCGCCTTCAAGCTGCGCTACCTGCGGAGCAAGGGCGCCGGCAAGGACGTGGTGACGGTGGTGATCCACGGCGCGGGCGAGGCGGGCCTCATCACCAAGCGCACGCTGGAGCGCGAAGGCTCGGTGAAGTACAAGGTGGCCGCCTTCGTGGACGACGACGCGCGCAAGGCGGGCAAGAGCCTGGAGGGCGTGCTGGTGCAGCCCACCGCCGCGCTGCCTGCGCTGCTGGCCGAGGGCGGCATCGATCAGGTGATCATCGCCATCCAGCGCCCCGATCCGGAGCACCGCCGCCGCGTGGTGGACGCGTGCATGGCCGCCAAGGTGCGGGTGCTCACCATCCCCCCGGTGAGCGACTGGATCAACGGGCAGCTGAGCGCGGGCCAGATCCAGGAGGTGCGCATCGAGGACCTGCTGGGCCGTCCGGTGATCCACCTGGACCAGGCGGAGGTACGGTCACGGTTCGCGGGCAAGCGCGTGCTGGTGACCGGCGCTGCGGGCTCCATCGGCAGCGAGCTGGTGCGGCAACTGGCCCAACTGGGCACCGCGCAACTGGTGCTGGTGGATCTGGCCGAGAGCGGCCTCTACGACGTGGAGATGGAGCTGAAGGGCAAGGGCCTGGATGCCGGCCTGCACGTGGTGGTGGGCGATGTGCGCGATGGCGTCCGCATGGCCCAGGTGTTCGCCGCGCACCGGCCCGAGGTGGTGTTCCACGCCGCGGCCTACAAGCATGTGCCGCTGATGGAGGCGCAGCCCGCCGAGGCCGTGCACACCAACATCCTGGGCACCCGCACGGTGGCCACGCTGGCCTGTGCGTACGGTGTGGAGCGCTTCGTGCTGATCAGCACCGACAAGGCCGTGAACCCCACCAGTGTGATGGGCGCCAGCAAGCGCGTGGCCGAGCAGGTGGTGAGCGCCCTGGGGACCGATTGCCGCACGGCCTTCGTGACCACGCGCTTCGGCAATGTGCTGGGCAGCAGCGGCTCGGTGATCCCCCTGTTCCGCCGCCAGATCGCTGCGGGTGGTCCGGTGACGGTGACGCACCCGGAGGTGACGCGCTTCTTCATGACCATCCCCGAGGCCTGCCGCCTGGTGCTGGAGGCCGCCACCATGGGCAAGGGCGGGGAGATCTATGTGTTCGACATGGGCGAGCCGGTGCGCATCGCCGATCTGGCCGACAAGATGATCCGCCTGAGCGGGCTGGAGCCGGGGCGCGACATCGAAGTGGCGTACACCGGACTGCGTCCGGGCGAAAAGCTCTACGAGGAACTGCTCGCCACCAGCGAGAACACGCTGCCCACGCACCATCCGCGCATCCTCATCGGCCGGGTGCGCGACACGGCACCCGTCGACGTGCGCGCCGGGCTGGCCGAGCTGGAGCGGCTGGTGGCCGCCGGTGACGAGGCCGCCTTGGTGCAGGTGCTGAAGCGCCTGGTGCCCGAGTACCGCAGCCACAATTCGGTGTTCAGTAGCTTTGACGCACCG
>CAUJFM010000346.1 GCA_963169595.1 Bacteroidota bacterium
TCAGATGAACCCGCACTTCATCTACAACTGCCTCAACAGCGCTGCACGCATGACCCAAGCCGGGCATAGTGTGGAAGCGCTCGCCTACCTGCAAGGGTTCGCACGCCTGCTGCGCATGGTGCTGGACCACAGCGTGGACGACCGCGTGGCGTTGGCCGATGAGATCGACTTCCTGCGGCAATACCTCAAGCTGGAGGCGCACCGGCTGGAAGGACTGCACTTCGCAGTGGAAGCGGACCGCGAGCTGCTCGACGATGAGGTGGAACTGCCTGCGCTGCTCGTTCAGCCCTTCGTTGAAAATGCCGTGTGGCATGGCCTGGCGGAGAAGGAAGGCGACAAGTCGATCAGTGTGCGCTTCGCTGCGAACGGCGAAGGTTTCCGGTGCGTGATCGAGGATAATGGCGTGGGTCGCGACCGGTCCGGCACCAAGCCTGTGACCGACGGCGGTCACCGTTCGCTCGGGATGCAGCTCACCAGCGAGCGGTTGCGCCTACTGGCCCGTCGCATGAGCGAAGGTGGTCATATCCAGGTGGAGGACCTGAAGGATACTGAAGGCCATGCGGCAGGAACGCGGGTGACACTGCTTCTTCACTGAAGGCGCATATGCCCACCATGTCCGAACTTAGGGGCATGATCCGGGTATTGTTGGTGGATGATGATGTGGCGAATCGCGATTACCTGCGGACGCTGTTCCACAGCGGCGGGCATGTCGTGGAAGTCGTTGGTGAAGCCGGGAACATCGGACAAGCCCGAGCGCTTATCAGCGAACTCAAGCCCGATCTGCTCTTCCTGGATGTGGAGATGCCCGGCGGCAGCGGCTTCGACCTCTTGCAGCAACTGGGCACCTGGCCCTTCGAGGTGATCTTCTGCACCGGCTTCGAGCGTTACGCCATCCAGGCCATCCGCTTCAGCGCGCTCGACTACCTGCTGAAGCCCGTGCAGCCCGATGAGTTGAAGCTCGCCCTCGACCGCTTCAAGCAGCGCCATCCGGACCAGGACCGGTCGGCACTGCAACGGCAGTTCCTCGACAACATCGGTCAGCGCGATGAGCAAGCGATGAAGCTCACCCTCACCAGCGGCGACCGCACCTACTTCATCACCCCGGCGGAGCTCACCCATTGCACGGCCGACGACAACTACACCGAGTTGCACACCGGTGACGGCCGGCGTTTCGTGAGCGCACGCACCTTGAAGGAATACGAGGACATGCTGGTGCCGCTGGGTTTCCTGCGCGTGCATCGCAGTGCGTTGGTGAACAAGGCGCAGATCACGCACCTGGATGATGGGCATGTGGTGCTGAAGAACAAGCAGCGCGTGGAGATCAGTCGACGGAAGAAGGAGGAGGTGATGAAGGCCCTGGCGCGCTGAACCGCTCGCTCATTCCTGCGACCGCTCGCTCGGACCTCTTTCCCTGCGGTCGCTCGCTGTGTTTGTTTCGGTCCATCAACGCCACCGCAATGGATCCCAATAGCACCCTTCCCATGGATCGTTTCAAGCTCCTCGATCGACTTTATCAGGCCGGTATCTGGACCTGTCTCGCTGTTGCGCTATCGCTCATCTTCATTATAGCCACCTCCTATCGCGTACAAGCCCAATGGAGCACCGACCCGGCCACGCCCATGGTGGTGTGCGATGCCGTCAACAGCCAGCGCAACATGGGCGCCATCGCCGATGCCGACAGCGGCTACTTCGTGTTCTGGAGCGATCTGCGCAACAATGCGCAGAAGGCGGATCTCTACGGCCAGCACTTCGACAGCGAAGGCAACGCGCTGTGGGCAGCGAACGGTACACTGCTGTTGAGCAACCCCAGCAGAAGCATCAACCTGACGGCTCCACTGCTCATGCCGGACGGATCCGTGATGGTGCTGTTCTCCACCGGTGGCGGTTCTGTTGGTTCGGACACCATCCGCGCCATGCGATTCGACGCCAACGCTACGGCGCTTTGGGCCGAGCCACCCATCGTGCTCGGGGGTTTCGACTACCGCAGTATGAAAGTGGTGCCCAGCGACAGCTGCGCGTACGTGATGGCGTATTGCGAAAGCTGCGGCGGTGGCGGCTATGGATGCCGGATGCAGCGCGTGCGCATGGATGGCTCCGTGCAGTTCCCCTTAGCGGGTGGGGTGGCCACGGGACATTATGGCCCTTACACCGTGCATGCTGATGGTGTTGGCGGCATCGTACACAGCATCCGCTGCGGCAACGGCGCTGGCACATGCCTGAAAGCCCAGCGGTTCGACAGCCTGGGTACAGCGGTCTGGCCGGCATACATGGATCTGGCGGATGCGGACGGCCTCAACTATGCGTTCTCTACCGCAGCGGAAGACGGGGGTGGGCAGTTGAGCGTGTGGGAGGTGAACGGTGATCTGCGCATGAACCGCATCGACGCCATGGGCAACACCTTGTGGTCGCCTGCCGTGCAAGTCGCATGCGATCAACCGAACGGACAGGGCACGCCTGATGCACTGGTGCAGGATGGTGCGCTCTACGTGACCTGGTGCGACAATCGCGCCGGGGCCGGTGGGCTTTACGTGCAACGCTACGACCTGGCCACCGGACTCGAGCAATGGACCGCCGACGGGGTGCCGGCGATCCTCGAAAGCACCTACGTGCCCACCAGCCGCCTTGTACCCAGCGACAGCGGCGCGGTGCTTGCGATCATGGACATGAGCGGCCCGCATATGTATTGCGCCATGCGTGTGCGGCCCGATGGCACCCTGGCATGGGATGAAGCGGTTTCGTTCGCCACGGCGAGTGGACCCTTCTACGAGAAGCGCGTGGAATTGCCCGATGGCAACGGCGGCGTGGTGGCGTTCTGGGAGAGCTTATCTGGTGATCTGTACGGCGCGCGCGTATATCGGAACGGCAAGCTGTACGATGATGTGGGCGTGGTGGAGGGTGGCATATCCACGAGAGTTCGCGCGTATCCGAACCCGGCCAACGAGCGCATCAGCTTCGACTTGCCGGTGAATGAGCGACCCATCGGCATCGATGTGATGGATGCCCTCGGGCGCATCGTAGGCAACTACAGCGCTGCGACGACGATCGATATCGGCGCCTTGCCGAACGGGGGATACACCGCGCGCATCCGCACCTCCACCTTCACACACACGATCCGCTTCATCAAATACTGACCGAACATGCGCCATCCACTCCTCGCCGCACTTGCCCTCATTGTCATTTTCGCTGCATGCAAGAAGGAAGATGACAACGCGCCTCCATCGAATGGCGGTGGCGGCGGACCGGATACCACTGGAACCGGTGGTAGTGGATTGATCACCGGTTGGAGCCCGACCAGTCCATACCGCGACCAGGAGGTCACCTTCATCGGCGGGCCCTTCAACACGAACCCTGCGCAGAACAGCATCACAGCTTGGGGCGAACCCTTCGATATCATCAGTGTGAGCAGCACGCAGATCGTGGCGGTGCCCGGCCCCAACATGCAGACCGCCGTACCGGGCTACAATAGTGTGATCATCACCAGCGGCAGCGCGGTCGACACCATCCCCTATGTCTATTGGAGGCGGCCGTTCGACCTCTTGCACTTCGAGGACAATGTGGACGATTGGGTTTTCGGAGCACCACCTCGCCCTGGCGACAGCGTGGTCTTCAACTGCATCAGCGCCACGTTCGCGGGCATGTCCGTCTCCATCAACGGGCAGAACATCCCCGGTCCTTTCGCTGTGGACTCGGCCTACTACTGCACGCTGGGTTTCCGCATACCGGTGAGCATGGGTGCCGGCACGGATGAAAGCGAGACCACCACAGCGCTCCTCTCCGCTACGAATGCCGACGGCCGCACAGACACGCTCACCATCGGCTGGGCACCCACCCCCGACATGGAGATCTTCGACCTGCAGCTCCTTGGCGGCGGCAGCACTTTCGATCTGAGCGATATGAACGGAGGAGCACAGGTGCTCAACTTCATGGTGGTGGGCAAGTACCTGCATCCGAACAGCCCATGGGTCCTCAGTGGGCCTTCACCGGCCGGTGGCACATACGGTAGTGCGAGCTACCCGAACGAAGCCTTCATCGTCGTTAACCCGATAAGCATGCAGCCAGGTAATTACACCTTGGCCTTGACCGGTATGATGGAGAGCTACTCCTTCTCGTTGGTCCCATGAGGCGGTCCCAGATGATCGTATTTCTCCTTCAAGCTACGGGGTGCATCTGTTGCTGGATCCATGCGACCAGCAGCACTGTGGGTGGGCCACAACCCGAGGGAACTTCAGTTCGTCTTCCAAGTTCCCGTTCAGGCCATTGCGACCAGCCCATGTCCATCTGGCTGGGCTGCATATCCCAATGAGTCGTTCATCGTGATCAACCCGGTGAGCATGCAACCCGGCAGGTACACCCTTGGTCTGGACGGGACATTCCATATGTTCAGCTTCTCGTTGGTGGAATGAGGTGGTGTATCGCATTCTCCGGCTTCTGCGGAACAGCGTTCGTGCTGCCAGCACAGCCCATCGACCTGCAGGCGGGCCTGCCATCATTCGGGGCGCACAGCATCGCGCACCACTACCTCCCGGACTGGCAAGGTGAGCACCTGCCAGTTGGCGGTACACATTGGTCTTGGGCACTCGACTCGGTGAACTGGGTCTTCCACGGCGAAGCAGCCGATACGGCTTGGCACCACAGCGCGAGCCGATCACCGCAGCAGGGGGGCAACTTCAGCGTGTACGAGCACTACTACCTCACCTACCGCTTTCACCATTTGCGCGCGGACACACTGGTGGAGGACAGCACGTGGGTGACCTCGCAAGGCACAACGGAGGTGCGCTATCCTCCTGTACCTCTATGCTGGCAAGGTCAGGCGCTTGGTGACAGCGTGGTCTGGCATGACCTGGTATCCGGGGTGGACCGCAGCACCCGCTACCGCGCAACGCTCGATCTGCGCACACCGTGGGGTGTTCTGCCTGGTCTGGTGGTCTTCGAGGATCGGATACTTGACCAGATCACCTACCGCATCCACCGGCGCGAGGACCTGGTGCGCGAACTGGCGCGGTACCACGTGCTGGACGGGCTGTATTTGAATTGGCCGATGGCCTCCCCGTGATGATCACATGCGGCTCATGAACTACACCATCTGCCACGCTCATCATAACCGTACCTGTCCACTTGTGTAGAGCATGATCGCTTCCTGCAGGATCGCCGTTATGGTGCCGACCGGGATCGGCTTCTTCGGATCCAGTAGCAAGATCTTCATCCGTGCACGCTCCTCCTGGATCAACTGCGGATGGAACAGGCGCTGGCCTTCGACCACACCGAAATACGGTTGGCCGCTCTGCTGCCGTGTCCAGAGGTAACAGAACATCTTCCCACGATAGAGGAAGAAAGGCATGCGGTACTTCCACGCTTCGGTGATCAGTGGGTCGTGCCCCAGGATCAACTCCCGCATGGCGACCAACACGAAGCGTTTGGGGCCTTCATGTGCGGAATAGAAGCGTTCAAGGTCTGCGTTCATCCACGTTCGATGAACGCAATGATCACCTCCAGGAAGGCTTTTCCGAACTGTGACGCCTTATGGTCCCCCACCCCGTTCACGAGCCGGAACTCGTAAATGGTCCGTGGCTTCTTCTCGGCCATGTCCAACAAGGTGGCATCGCTGAAGACGATGTAGGCCGGCTTCGCGATCTCTTTGGCGATGGCCTTGCGCAGGTCCTTCAGGCGTTGCAACAGGTCCGCCGCCGCTCCGGATGATGGTTCCATGGCCGGTGCGACGGCCTGTTTCTTCGTGCGTTCCTGGCGTTCCTTGATCGTGTCAGGCGTTACCAGTCGCACTTCGCGTTCGCCGCGCAACACCGCCTGGCCGGCTTCGGTCACTTTCAAGTGGTAGTGGGCCTTGTAGTCGATCTCCAGCAGTCCGTACTGGATCATCTGCTGCAGGAACATCATCCAACCGAAGGCGCTCACATCCCCCCCCGCGCCGAAGGTTTTCACGGTATCGAAGCGGTGCTCCACCACCTCGGCCGAGCGCGTGCCCTTCAGCACATCGATCAGCACGCTCATACCCACCTGCTCTTTGCAACGGACCACCGCGCTCAGTGCCTTTTGCGCGAGCAGCGTCCCGCTGAAGTACTTGGGCGGGTCCTTGCACACATCGCAATTGCCGCAGGGCTGGCCGGTGCTCTCGCTGAAGTAGCTCAGCAGGATGGTACGGCGGCATACCTGCGCTTCGGCGTACTCCTTCATGCGCTCGAGCTTCGCGATCAGGATCCTCTTGTACTGCGGGTCCTCCACCTTCTCGATGTGGTACATCTGGCCCTGCACGTCGGCATAGCTGTAGAAGAGGATGGTCTCGCTCGGCTGTCCATCGCGCCCCGCACGGCCGATCTCCTGGTAGTAGCTCTCCAGATTGCCCGGCAGGTTGTAGTGGATCACGAAGCGCACGTCGCTCTTGTCGATGCCCATGCCGAAAGCGATGGTGGCGCAGATCACGTGCAGCTTGCCGCTGATGAACTCGTCCTGCACCTCGCTGCGGTCCTCGGCCGAACGGCCCGCGTGATAGTAGTCCGCCCGCACACCGATCTTCTGGAGCTTGGCCGCGAGCTTCTCCGTGGCATCGCGACTTCCACAGTAGATGATGCCGCACTTGCCGGCGTGGCGCGCCATGATCCGTTCGATGGCCTTCCAGCGATCCACGCCCGGCAACACGGCCAGCGAGAGGTTCGGCCGGTCGAAACTGCTCACGAACATGCGCTCGTTCCGCATGCCGAGATGCTGTGCGATGTCACCGCGCACCGCGCGATCCGCTGTGGCCGTGAGCGCGACCACCGGCACGTCCGGAAAGCGCTCCTTGATCGCGTTCAATCGTTTGTACTCCGGCCGGAAGGAATGGCCCCAGCTGCTGATGCAGTGCGCCTCGTCGATCGCGAACAGTCGCACATTGAGCCTTGCCAACCAAGCGAGCGCGTGGCCGGAGAAAAGCCGCTCCGGTGAGAGATAGAGGAGTTTGATCTCCCCACGTTCCAGCCGCTCGTCGATCGCGCGCTCCTCGATGGGATCGAGCGTGCTGTTGATGAACGCCGCAGCGATCCCGTTCGCCTGCAGGGACTGTACCTGGTCCTTCATCAAGGCGATGAGCGGCGAGATCACGACCGTCAATCCGTCTTGCGCCAGCGCGGGTATCTGATAGCACAAGCTCTTGCCGCCGCCCGTGGGCATGAGCACCACCGTGTCGTTCCCGCCGATGACGTGCTCGATGATGGCCTGCTGTTGCGGGCGGAAGCTCTTGTAGCCGAAGTGGCGCTCGAGCAGGTCGTGGATGGACACGGTGTTGACGGTTTCCATGGCGATCGGGAGCGGGCAAGGTAGTGGCCAGGTGTCTGTCCAACGGCTACAATGTCAGTAGCAATCCGTCGATGCGGCGTTGAGATCAGTATCCTCGCCCTTCCCGCCCATGCCCAACGCGACACCATCCCGCTCAACACCGATTGGCGTTTCGCCGTCGGTAGTGAAGCACCGGAGAAAGAACCGTGGAAGGGCAGGCCGATCCCCCACGCACGCATCGTATGGGTGCCGCATACCTGGAACGTGGAAGAGGTGCATCAGCACCACTACGGCTGGGCCTGGTACCAGGGCAGCGTGATCGTTCCGGCGGAGTGGAAAGACAGGTTTGTGGCGCTTGAGATCGGCGCGGGCATTTCCTATTCAAGTAGCCGTGGAGCGACGTGCTCCAAGACTACACCATCACGCAGGGTCGCGGCTGGATGCTGGTGCCGATCATTGCGGTGATCACATCATGGTGGATGGCAATGACTCGGGACTGGTCGGTAAATGCCGTTGCGAAGTACACCAAGGATCAAGCCGAACCGGAGCATGCGGACCTAGAAACCGAACCCAAGGCAGATACCCCCTCGGAACAAGGGGAACAGCTCATTGTTGATATCCGCCCACGCTGAATTGTCATTGGACCCGGCCACGAGTCCGTCCAGCGTATTCCCCAGGAACATGATCCGGATGTCCGCGTCCTCCGCATTCTCCTCGATGTTCCGCTTGATGTTCTGGAAATCCGCAGCATCGAGATTAGGGTCGTTCGTTTCCACATGCATGTCGCCGCTTCCCACTCCGAAACCGCTGTTGATGTCCAAGTAGATCCGTGGTGCAAGTTGTAATTGTACACCTATGGTCAGACCACCTCCGAATCCGTTGGCCGTGCCATCCAGGTTCGCGCGGATCTGGCCCCCGTTCTTCTCATAGTCGTAGGGGACCAGATAGGTGTAGTTGTAATATCGGGTGAAGGCTTCGAGGTAGAATCCCTTCATTGCCTTGCCGGTATAGAAGCGGAAATAGGGGTTCACGAACAACCCCTCAGGGGTGATCTCGCCGGTGTAGGTCATGGTCTCATCATCCAGGTTTCCGATGGCGTCCAACGTGAACGTGCTGGGGATCTTGTACCCGGTCAGCATCCCTACGCTGGTCTTGGGGCCGACCTTGTATTCATAGTTGGCGTTCAGCGAAAGCATGCTGTAGCCCACCAGGTTGAACTTAATGATGCTCTTGGGGGAGAAGGCCATGTCAGCCACGGACGTTCCATCCTGTGCTCGTCCAAGGATGGACAGGAGAAGCAGAGAACCACAGAAAAGTGGGGTTTTCATGATGGTAGGGGTTTTGGACAGCCGAAGAAGACGCACCAATTTAACTACACATCGAAGAAATATCAATAGTAATCGATGATTTTCGACCATTGGTCGAGATGGTGAAGGCGACGATGGTCATGGAATGAAGACCATCGTCCCGGTTAGGAGAACAGGAGGTCCCCAGTGCTGTACCTATAGGCGCGAGGCGATACATACCGGGTCCTCACATTTGTGCGCGTAGGCACATGAACCGTTGAACGTGCTGCCTGGGGAAAACTTGGTCCGTTATCCGGTTGCCCATGGCGGGCCCTCGTGCTCGGTGCGGCCCACTTGAATGAGTGGTACGTCTACGCGACCCCGCCTTTCATCCAACACGAGCGCCAATGCCCAACTCCACGCCCTGCTTACCGGGTAGGACAAGTGCGCCCTACCCCGGCAAGTCCATCTTGGTTGTGGTGGACCAAATGCACCTGGGCCAGGAGGATGGCAGCTTGAAGGACTGCCGGAACTGCGCGGTGAAGGAAGGCGTGCAGTACGATGCCCGCGCGTGTCTGGTACAGCCGAATGGACAACCCGGCACATATTCACCCCTGGAACAGGTGAGCGACCTAGCGCAGGCGTCCTTGCAGCATACATAGAGCGGCGTGGTCTGGTTGCGCTATCGGTAGATCGGGACCGGCGGGATCCATCTGTTGCCGATGGAAACGCTCGACGGATACAGAGGCGCTACTATCTCGTGGCCGCGAACACTTCGCTGTGTCGTTCATCTGGTCCTGCCTAGTAGGTTGGTGCCTTCCCCCGAGCCTCCGGTAAACGCATTAAGGATCCCCGTGAGCCCCATATCTTGTCCGCTTGAGGGTGCGGCCACTTCTCCTGCTGGAAGGAACAACAGGGTGCCCGGCCGGATCAACTCCAACAGCGTTCAGGCGACGGAAGGAACCGGCGGTCTCCTTGACAACCACAAACCCATCGATCACGCGCAAGCCTACATTGATCCCGGCCTCTCGACCTTTGCTTAGTATCCTATTCACTTTCATGCCCCGCCCGACCCTCGATCTGTTTGCGCTTCTCTTC
>CAUJFM010000347.1 GCA_963169595.1 Bacteroidota bacterium
GGGTTCTCGATGCGGCAGGGACGGCACCAGCTGGCCCAGAAATCGATGAGCACGTACTTGCCGCGCAGTTCGCTGAGGGCGAAGCTGCCGCCGTCCGGGGTGTTCTGGCGGATCTCCGGGGCCTCACCACCGATGGGCAGCAGGTTGCTGAGGCGCTTCATCTCCTCCTCCTGCATCTTCTGCTGTATCTGCTGCTGTTCGATCCGGTCCACCTGGTCGCGGAACATGGCGTAGAAGCTCGAGCGCGGCATCACCTTGCGGAGGTCGTTCCGCACCTGCTTGAACAGCTCGAACTCATCGAACATGCTCAGTTTGCTCACGGCCGTGAGGGAGGCCGGTGTGCTGCTGTTCTCCTGCACGAAGCGCTTGCACTGCTCATGGAAGCTGGCGTTGAGCCCGTTGAAGGCCTTGATGGAGGCTGTGTCACCGGGCGTCGCATTGATCTTGGCGCGGAGCACCTCGCGTTCGCGGTCATAGGTGCGGGCATCAGCGTAGAACCGCAGCAAGGCGTCCGTATGCGGTGAGCCGATGGCCTTGGCGGGCTGGTCGAAACTGCCTGCCTTGGTCTCGATCGTCAGTTCCTCCGCACTGTCCAGTGCCACGATGAGCTGCTCATCGCCCAGCGCGATGCGGTAGAAGTCCAGGGGCAGAGCCGGTATGCGCAGCACCCCATGGCCCTTGCCATCGAGCTTCACGGAGTCGACGTGGTAGGGCGTGTTGTTCTCGAACCGGTCGAAGTACACGGTCTTGCCGCCGGCACCTTCCACCTGGAGGGTGATGTCACGTTTCGCGGGGCCGCTTTCGCAGGCGGCGATCAGCAGGGGGATGGCAATGAGGAGCGTGAGGTTGCGCTGCATGGTCATCGGGGTTCGCTATGCTTCCAGGGAACGGCGCACCACTTCGTTGGCGCGCTTGGGGTCGGCCTTGCCTTTGGTGGCCTTCATCACTTCGCCCATGAAGAGGCCGAGCAGGCCCTTGTTGCCCTTCCGGTAGGCCTCCACCTTGTCGGGGTAGGTCTCCATGAGCTTCGCCATCAGGGTCGTGATCTCATCCTCGTTGGTCTGCTGCACCAGGTCGTGCTTCACGGCTAGCTCCTCCGCGCTGGATCCGGGATCCTCGAGCATCAGGGGGAAGAGCTTCTGGCTGGCGGTGCTGTGGCTCACCTTGCCCGCATCGATAAGCTGGATGATGCCGGCGAGCCGTTGCGGGGGGATGGGGAACTGGGCCAAGTCCAGGCCGCGTTCGTTCACCCACCCGCGCACATCGCCCATCACCCAGTTGGCCGCAGCCTTGTAGTTGGGTACGGTGGCGATCACGGCCTCATAATAGAGGGCGGTCGCCTTGTCATCGGTGAGGATGCCGGCATCGTAATCGCTCAGTCCAAGCTGCTGGGTGTACTTGGCGCGGAGCTCGCGCGGCAGCGGCGGCATCTCGCGCCGGATCGCCTCCTTCATGCTGTCGCTCACCGTGAGCGGCTGCAGGTCGGGCTCGGGGAAGTAGCGGTAGTCGTGCGCCAGTTCCTTGCTGCGCATACCGATGGTGGTGCCCTTGCCCGCGTCGAAGGTGCGCGTCTCCATGTGGATGGTGCCACCCGCGTCCAGCAGTTCGCTCTGGCGCTGGGCCTCGTACTCGATGGCCCGCATCACGTTGCGGAAGCTGTTCATATTCTTCACCTCGCAACGCGTGCCGAAGGTGGTCGCGCCCTTGGGACGCAGGCTGATGTTGGCATCGCAGCGCAGGCTGCCCTCCTCCATGTTGCCGTCGCAGATGTCCAGGTAGCGCACCAGCCGGCGGATCTCCACCAGGTAGTCGTAGGCCTCCTGCCCGCTGCGGATGTCGGGCTCGCTCACGATCTCCACCAGCGGCACGCCGGCACGGTTCAGGTCCACCAGGGTGTTGAAGGGGTCCACGTCGTGGATGCTCTTGCCGGCATCCTCCTCCATGTGGATGCGGGTGATGCCGATGCGCTTCTCGCCGCCCTCCACGGGGATCATCACGAACCCCTTGGTGCAGATCGGTGTATGGTCCTGCGTGATCTGGTAGCCCTTGGGTAGGTCGGGGTAGAAGTAGTTCTTGCGGGCATAGTGCATCCACGGGGCGATGCTGCAATGCGTGGCAAGTCCAAGGCGGATGGCGTGCTCCACCACCTTCTTGTTGGCCACGGGCAGGGTGCCGGGATGGCCCAGCGTCACCACGCTCACGTTGGTGTTCGGGTGGTCGCCATAGGCGTTGGGGTCGGTGCTGTAGGCCTTGCTGGCGGTGATCAGCTGTGCGTGGACCTCCAGGCCCACCACGAGCTCGTACTTCTCGCTCCAGTGCGGCGCACCCGTTCCGGTGACGACTTCCTTGGTGGTGCTCATGTCAGCAGCTGGCGATCAGTTCCTTCATGATCCGCGTGAGCTTGGGTTCGGCCCCTTCGGCCACACGCTGCACCATCTCGTGGGTGGTCTTCTCGATGCGGCCCTTCACGCCCATGTCGGTGATCACGCTCATGGCGAAGCAGGGCAGGCCCATGTGGCGCGCCGCGATCACTTCGGGCACGGTGCTCATGCCCACGGCATCACCGCCGATCACCCGCACGTAGTGGTATTCGGCCGGGGTCTCCAGCGTGGGACCGGTGAGGCCCACATAGCAGCCCACACGCACCGGGATGCCCGCCTGGCCGGCGATGGCCTGAGCCTTGGCGATCAGGG
The DNA here is from genome assembly GCA_963169595.1 of Bacteroidota bacterium. Taxonomy (GTDB): domain Bacteria; phylum Bacteroidota; class Bacteroidia; order Flavobacteriales_F; family PHOS-HE28; genus PHOS-HE28. The sequence goes on from CAUJFM010000347.1 coordinate 2,694, forward strand.
CATGGTCGTACGGCTCGCTCATGTCGGGGAAGCGCGGCCCGAGCTCATCGATGTTCGGGCCGATGAGCGGATTGGGGAAGAGGCAGATGTGATCGTTCAGGATCATCAGGTCGCCCACCTCGAAGTCGGGGTTCACACCACCGCACGCATTGCTCACGAAGAGGCGTTGGATGCCCAGGTACTTCATCACGCGCACCGGCATCACCACCTCGGCCATGGACCAGCCCTCGTAGTAGTGGAA
>CAUJFM010000348.1 GCA_963169595.1 Bacteroidota bacterium
TCGCAGCGCTTGGTGTCGGTGAAGGAGAGGCCTGTGCTGCCGGCGCCAAGACGGCCGGGGTTGATGCCCAGCATGAGCGTGCGCGGCCGGTCGTCGCTGTAGTAGGTGCGGTGGAAGAGCGTCACGATGCGGCGCACCTCATCGGCGTGGGGGCCATGGAAGGGGTCGAGCACCCCGATGCCCGGGGGGAGCTTGGTGCCCTTCAGGGTGAAGGAGAGGACGTGCTGCAGCAGGCGGTCGGCAAGCATGCGGGCAAGGTAAGGTGGAGGCGGGTGGAGGGCAGGGCGGAGTGCGATGCCTGATAATTATCAAGAAGAGGATAAGAAGGTCCGATATATTTGCACCCCATGGAGCGGGGTGTGCCTGAAGAGGAAGGAGGAGGATGGCGTGCGGTGCACCGGCGCCTGATCTTCTTCGGGCTGGTGGTGCTCTTCGTGGTGCAAACGGGCCTCACGTGGACCAGTTCCACGCGTGTGGCCGAGGGGCGGGGCACCCTGGATGAGGCCGCACGCCGGGGCCGCCAGGTGTACCAGGAGTTCAACTGCACGGCCTGCCACCAGTTCTACGGACTGGGCGGCTACATGGGCCCCGACCTCACCAACGTGACGCGCGCCGAGGGCAAGGGCCCCGCATACGCCAAGGGCATCATCCTGCACGGCACCAAGCGCATGCCCGCGCTGGGCGTGAGCGCGGCGCAGGCCGATGACCTGGTGGCCTACCTCGATGCCTGGGCCGCCTCCGGCACCTACCCGGTGCGCGCCGTGAACCTCACCCCCTGGGGCACCTACCGCGAAATGCACACCACCGATGACCGCTGACCGTGACGCCCGCCTCTTCGTACTGCTCGGCGTGGGCGCGCTCTGGGCCGGAGCGCTCTTCGGCGTGGTGGGCTCGTGGCAGCACGTGGTGCCCGGCATCTTCGATGCGGTGCCCTTCGTGAAGGCGCGCCCGCTGCACGTGTCGCTGGTGGTGGCCTGGATCTTCATGGCGGCGGTGGGCGGTGTGTATTACTACCTGCCGCGCCTGGTGGATGCCCCGCTGCACGCGCCGCGCCTGGTGCGCCTGCACCTGTGGCTGTGGGTGGGCACGGGCCTGGCCATCCTGGGCAGTTACGCCCTGGGGCGCTTCGGCGGCCGCGAATACTGGGAGTTCCCGCCCTGGCTGGGCGCGGTGGTGGCCGGATCGTGGCTGCTGCTGGTGTACAACTTCTTCCGCACGGCGTTCAAGGGCAAGGGGCCCTGGCCGGCCTACCTATGGATGTGGGCCACGGGCATCGCCTTCTTCCTCTTCACCTTCCTGGAGGCCTACACCTGGCTGTGGCAGCGGCCTGACGACAATGTGGTGCGCGACCTCACCGTGCAGTGGAAGGCCTACGGCGCCCTCACCGGCTCGTGGAACATGCTGGTGTACGGCACCTCCATGGTGGTGATGGAGCGCATCAGCGGCGACCGCAGCGTGGCGCGCTCATGCACGGCCTTCCTGCTCTTCGCGCTGGGCTTCACCAACCTGCTCTTCGGCTGGGCGCACCACGTGTACCCCGTGCCGTCGGCGCCCTGGCTGCGCATCCTGGCCTATGCCATCAGCATGACCGAGTGGATCATCCTGGCGCGCATCATCCGCCAGTGGCGGCACACCATGCAGGGCGCCATCGACCACCGCGGCCAGCTGGTGCACCGCTTCCTGTACGCCAGCGAGCTGTGGGTCTTCCTCAACCTGGGGCTGGCCCTGCTCATCTCCATCCCGGCCATCAACCTCTTCTCGCACGGCACGCACATCACCGTGGCCCACGCCATGGGCAGCACCATCGGCATCAACACCATGATCCTCTTCGCCTCGGTGTTCCACCTGGCGAACGATGCCCGGGGCATGCCCGCCGTGCGCGTGGCCGATACGCGCTGGGGCTTCCGGCTCCTCAACGGCGGGCTCATGCTCTTCTGGCTGAGCCTGATCGGCGCCGGCCTGGTGAAGGGCTGGTACACGGTGATGACCGACCTGCCCTTCCAGCAGATCATGGAACGCGTGGTGCCCTTCCTCGCCTCCTTCGCCGTGTGGGGCCTGGTGCTCTTCATGGGCATCACGCTGCTGGCCTGGCAGGCCGTGCGCGCCCTGTGGTGGACGGCGCCACGCAGCACCGCCACCACCCGCAGCCCCGTGATCATCACCCCACCACCCACCCTGCAATCATGATGGACATCCTCACCGCCGGCCCACCTCCACGCCTCCGTGATGCGGCCCTGATCGACGAGATCCAGGCGTTGAAACGGGAGCGCAATGCCGTGCTGCTGGCGCATTACTACCAGACGCCGGACATCCAGGAGCTGGCCGATGTGGTGGGCGACAGCCTGGCGCTGGCGCAGGCCGCGGACCGCACCGGGGCCGACACCATCCTCTTCGCGGGTGTGCACTTCATGGCCGAGACCGCCAAGATCCTGAACCCCGCCCGCACGGTGCTGGTGCCCGACCTCCACGCGGGCTGCTCGCTTGCGGACAGTGCGCCCGCCGAGGCCTTCGCCGATCTGCTGCAACGCCATCCGGACCACCTGGTGGTGAGCTACATCAATTGCAGCGCGGCCGTGAAGGCGATGAGCGACATCATCTGCACCAGCAGCAATGCGGTGAAGGTGGTGAACAGCCTGCCTGCGGACCGCCCCATCCTCTTCGCGCCGGACAAGCACCTGGGGGCCTACGTGCAGCGCGTCACCGGCCGCAAGCTGCTGCTGTGGGACGGCGTGTGCGAGGTGCATGTGGACATCAGCATCGACAAGCTGCGCCTGATGCTGGGCAGGTACCCGGATGCGAAGCTCATCGCCCACCCCGAATGCCCGGAGCACATCCTGGCCGAGGCCGACCACGTGGGCTCCACCAGTTCCCTGCTGGACTTTGTGCAGCGCGATGCGGGGCGGTGCTACATCGTGGCCACCGAGGTGGGCATCCTGCACCGGATGCGCGCCGCCGTGCCGCACAAGGAGCTGATCCCGGCGCCGGTGCATGCGGACAACACGTGCGCGTGCAGCGAATGCCCCTACATGAAGTTGAACACGCTGGAGAAGGTGCGCAACGCCCTGCGCGACGGCTGCCCCGAGGTGGTGCTGCCCGAGCACGTGCGCGAGGGGGCGGAGCGCGCGCTGCGGTGCATGCTGGCCCTGGGATGAAGCCGCGCACGGAGGTGATCGTGGTGGGAGGGGGCATCGCCGGCATGGCCTTCGCGCACCGCTTGGTGTACGCCGTGGCCCCCGGTGCCGTGCGGGTGCGAATCCTGCTGAAGGCGCCCATGGCGAGCAGCAGTTCGCTGCT
>CAUJFM010000349.1 GCA_963169595.1 Bacteroidota bacterium
CATGCCCGACTGCGCCGGGGTGCGCTGGCTGTACGAGGCGCTGTTCTGGAACGTGGAGCTGCAGCGCACCATCCGCGACGTGAGCAAGGCCGACGGCCACGACCTGCGCATTGCACAGGCCGAGCGCGGCAAGGCCGCCAAGTACGACCGCATCCTCACCCTGCACCCCTTCTACCAGAACGGCCGCATCTGGTTCAGCGAGCGCCTCAAGGCCGACCAGGACACCCAGGTGGCCCTTGCCCAGCTCAAGGGCATAGAACCCGGCTACACCACCCACGACGATGCACCCGATGCCGACGAGCAGGCCATCAGCGTGCTGAGCCGCGAGGTGCAGAGCGCCGAATGGGATGACCCTACGTTCGGCCAGCGACCCCGACCCTCTAACGTCTGGTGACCATGCCCACCCCCTACACCTTCCTTACCGAGAGCGATGTGCGCAGCCGCCTGCGCGATGAGCACCTGAACGACCTGGTGGACCACGACCCCGGCGCACCGGTGCCGGACGAGAACGAGGACCCCGAAGGATACGAAGCCTACCAGGAGGCCGAGGCAGCCAGCGAAACCGTGAAGGTGAGCTGCGAAAGCATGGCCATCGGCAAGGTCCGCAGTGTGTTGAACAACCGCTTCGACACCGTTGCGCTGTTCGCCGCCACCGGCGATAACCGCCACAGCCTGCTGGTGCTGCACGTGCTCAACATCTTCACCTACCTGGTCTACCGCCGGATCAACCCCAGGAAGATCCCCGAGACCGTGAAGCAGGACCACGACGAGACCCTCGCCTGGCTGGACAGAGTGGCAGACGGGCGGGAGGCTCCGGACTTCCCGGCAGTGCAGCCCCCCGAAAACAATGCCGGACTACCCCGTGTAGGGGGTGCTTGGATCCCAAAAGGGCATTACTGGTAAACCACCCCGAACCCAGCAGCCTACTTAAACGGTACTTCAAAGCCTCTGGCGCATTATCTCACCCCGGCCGGTACAATGACACACCCGAACCTTTTTCAGCGCCTCAGGGCGGCTTTTTCGCCGACCCTGATCCACCCCGCCCAAAGGCAGAGCCACCACATGCCTGACCTGGAGCGGTGGAACATGCCCCACCGCACGGTGGACATGCGGGACTGGGAGGTGGCCCTGAACATGGCCAAAAACCTCTACCGGCCCGACCGCGCCAAGCTCATGGACCTGTACGAGAGCATCCTGAAGGACGCCCACTTGGGCAGCCTTATCGAGACCAGAGAGCTGCGCGTGCAGGGCGCGAAGTACAAGCTGGTGGACGCCAAGGGCGACAGCAAGCCGGAGCATGCCCGGCTATTGGAAGCCCCCTGGTTCCTGGACTTCGTGAAGTACGTGGTGGACGCCCGCTTCTTCGGCCACACCCTAATTGAGCTGGGCGAGCTGCGGGCACCCGGCCAACTCCGCCAGGTGAACCTGATCGACCCGCGCAACGTACTGCCCTATGCCGGGGTGGTGGCCCGGCGCCAAGGCGAGGAGACCGGCTACCGCTTCCGCGAGGAACCACTAAGGACCTACCTGATCGAAGTGGGCCGCCCCGAGGACCTTGGCCTACTGGAGCGCGTGGCACCGGTGGCCGTGGTGAAGAAGTACGCCATCGGCTCCTGGAGCGCCTTCACCGGCACCTATGGCATCCCGGCCCGCTGGGTGAAGACACGCGGCAACGATGCCAGGCGGGTGAAGCAACTGGAGAGCGTGATGCAGAACATGCTCAGCAGCGCCTACGCCATCATCCAGGGCGACGAGGAGTTCGGCATCGCACCCACGCCCAGCACCTCGCCCGATGCGCTCTTCGACAAGCTCATAAGCCGAATGAACAGCGAGATGAGCAAACGCCTGATGGGGCAGGACGGCACCACCGACAACAAGGACGCCAGCGGCACCTACGGCAGCATGAAGGTGCTGGAAGGCGTGGCCGAAGACAGGCACGAGAGCGACAAGACCTACGTGCAGCACGTGGTCAACGAGGAATTGATGCCGCGCCTGGTGGCCTTGGGATACCCCTTCGCTGGCCTGCGCTTCGAGTGGGACGAGTTCCGCGACATGAGCGCCGGTGAGCTGGTGGACGCCGTGAGCAAGCTCGGCATGCTCTACGACATCGACCCTGCACACATAGAGCAACGCACGGGCATCCGCATCCTGGGTACCCGCAGGCTGCCGGGGGAGCTGGCACCGGAGGGCGGCAACCCGCCTGGCAATGGCAGACAGGGTGGCCAGAAGCCCGCCACCGATGAAGACGGGGACGAGGGTGATGAGGATGAAGACGGCGACCAGGACCAGGACCAGGACGACACCATCACGGCACAGTGGCCGCGCGAGACCTTGGGCACGTGTGGCGTGTGCGGTGGAGGCATCGGCAAGGACATCACGGCCGAGGCCGGGCTTACGCCGCTGACCGAGGACGAGGCCGAGCAGGTGCTACGGGAGATCGAGGACAGCGGTGGGCTGTTCAGCCAGCACTATTTCAGCCACACGGCCGATGCGCTGAAGGGCGGTCTGAACAAGGGCTGGACGGGGCCGCCACCCGTGAACCCCGACACCGTTGACGCCGTGGCGCACACGGTGATGGAGGCCAACATCTACCAATTCTCCGGCATGAAGACCCAGGCCATGGCCCGCGAATTGAACGAGATCGCGCGGACCTCCAAGGGCTTCGACGACTTCAAGCGGCGCGTGGTGCAGAGCAAGCGGTTCGGCAAGTTCGAGAGCTACCGGCACACCGAGTACGCGAACGCCGTGAACAGCGGCATGCAGGCCAGCCGTTACTACAGCATGAAGGACCGCGTGGATGCACTTCCCTACTGGCGGTACGAGACCATGGAGGACAGCCGGGTTCGCCAAGCCCATGCCAACCTCAACAACAAGGTCTTCCACCACGACGACAAGATCTGGAACATCATCTACCCACCCAACGGCTGGCGGTGCCGCTGTTCGGTGACGCCGATCGATGACGGGAGTATTGCCGAGCCGAAGAACAAACGGGACGCGGCCGAGTTCATCGACCCCAAGGAGATCAATGCCATGCGCAACGGCGGGTTCGCCATCAACCGTGCAAAACTGGGCGAGGTGTTCAAGCTCAATGTGTCGTACAACACAACAGGCGGCAAACAGGTCATGGGCATCAAGGAGAACTATGGTCGCCTATGGCGCAAGCAGCGATACTCGGAGATCACCGGCCGACAACTGCCGGACATGCCGGAAGGCAAGCATGCAAGAGGCGATGTGGAAACCATCCTGTTCCCCAAGCCTGGTCAGACCGGGGCCATCTTCCACGACCACGTGGGGAAAGGGTGGAACTTCCCGCGCGACTGCTTCGCAAGGCATACCGACCCGGAGCACACGCAGTTCAAGAAGGAGTATGCACAGGAAGAGCGGTGGAGGCTGGCCCATGCCATCCCGGACGTGCTGAAAGAGCCTGATGAAGTGTGGCTGCTCGGTTCGTCGAACAAGGATGCGCCGGGCAAGTCCAACTACAAGTACATCAAGTATTACAACGGAAAGACCATCGTGGTGGAGGCCCAAGCAACCCTACAGGTGAAGGCCGATCCATCCATGCGCGTATACACTTGGTACGAAGCCGATGCCAACACCGTTGGCAAGCATCGCCGTGGATACCTGCTAAAGAAGAACGCCCGATGATGTTCTTGACGAGATCACCTGTGCCTTCCGGCCTCAGTCGTCGCAAGCCCGTGCAGTACAGGGGCACATCATCGAGCGTTCCATTGCAAAGATAAGCCATGCCCGTATACGGTATCAAAAACCTCGACAGCCGCTTGCTGAAGCTGCGCAGCGACCTGGTCACGAAGCTGCCCAAGAAGCTGGGGCAGGCCGCCGAAACGCACTTCCGCGCGAGCTTCAAGAACCAAGGCTTCACCGACAAGACCTTGGTGAAGTGGCAGCCCAGGGCCAAGCCGCCCATGACCAAGCGTGGCAAGGAAAAGCCGCACACCATCCTGTACAATCACGGACTGCTGCGCAACAGCGTACGCCTGGTGAAATGGGATTGGAACAACATTCAAGTGGTGGCCGGTGGCCCGCATGTGCCGTATGCCGCCATCCACAATGAGGGCGGCACCATCACCAAAAGCGTGAGTGTGAGGGCGCACGAGCGACGGGCGCACCCCTCCCGCCGGCGTGGCAAGCGCGTGAACGTGCGCGAGGCCAAGGTGCGGCCATACACCCGCAACACCAATACCATCATTCCTCGCCGCCAGTTCATGGGCGAGAGCTACATGCTACGCATGGAAATGCGGCGCATCATATCCAAGTCCTTGATTGAACCCCTTGTGAAATGAGCTGGATCATCGACCAGAACCTCGACCCCACCCTACAGGACTGGGGCGAAGCCTACAAGGAGCTGTGCGGCCTGATCAAGGCCAAGCTGCCGGAGGTGAAGCACATCGACTTCTACTACGGCCAGGACCAGTTCGTGCAGCAGGACGGGGAGTGGAACCCCTTCCCGTGCCCGGCCGTGCTCCTGGACTTCCGCGCCGCGCAAGTGCGCGACCTGGGCGATCATACCCAGGAGCTGCACATGGATGTGACCATGTACCTGTACCTGGAGACGGTGCAGGACACCCATCACGGCAGCGCCGGACAGCGCCGGGCCATGGAGTTCGTGGGCCTGATGCGCACCCTGCACCAGGCCATGCACGGCGCCAGCGGCGAGCACTTCAGCCCGCTGAGCCGCGTGGACATGCAGCGCAAGGCCGATGCCCCGCCTTACGCCTACGTGTTCGGCCAGACGTACCGCTGCGTGCTGCTGGACAACAGTGGCAGCAAGCAATGGAGCTTCCGCGAGCCGGGCACGCTGGGTCTGGAAATAGAGCCATACAGCGCTCCGCCGGTGAACGACCGGCTGGTGGTGGTGCGCAACAGCGACGGCAGCTACCGCGTGGAGGTACTGGCACCAAGTGACCACTTCCTACCAAACGTAGTACACACCGACAGCGACGGCAGCACGGTGAGCACACCGGCCATGACCCCCTTCGTGGCCACCGCTTGTGTAGGGGCGCTGCCAGCCACGGCGCGACTTCTCCAATCCGGAGGGGGCCAGATCGGTGCCGACCACACCATCCCCGCTGGCGGCAGCCTGGACATCACGGCACCGGATGGAGGGGTCACGGTGCGGAACTCCAACGGCCAGGCCATCGGAACCGGATCGCCGATGTCCGGACAGACCATCGAGATCCCCATAGCCGACGGCGCGTTCCGTATCAAGGACAGCGCAGGGAACGACATTGGCCCAGCGCATCAAGTCCCTGCCGCAGGGACAGCGGAAGGGATCGTGGCCGACAGCACCATCACCAAGCCGGACGGCAGCACCACCGGCCTACGCGCCACGCAACCGCTTGATGTGCGCAGCTTCCGATCAGGCATACTCTACGCATGGAGCGAAGCCCGGTGGAGTGGACAGGTAACATCACACCGTTTCGGTGACGAGGGCACAGCCTACGCCACCCTGTTCTTCCGGCACAGCAATGTGCCGGTATATCCCGAGCAGATCGCCGCGCTCGGTAGCACGTGGACCACGTTGGCATCGCTGAACAAGTGGGGGGACAACAGGCGATTCACCGATCGCAGCGGGGGCAACACCTACTCCGATCGCATCATACATGACCACCTCACCGATCTCTACTGGTACAGCCCCACAACCCCACCAACGGGAAACTGGAACACCGCGATCGACGCGGCTGTGGCATCTACCGCCGGTGGCCTTACGGGCTGGCTCCTGCCGCCTATGCAAGCCTTGCAGTCGATCATCAACAACCAAGGCGGCACGCTCCTGAACTATGCGCCGTTCGCCATCGACGGCATGGGGCTGCTCACCAGCACAACCACGCCAGGCTCAGTCTTTGCCGCCCTACCGATGTTGCCTTCTGGTGCGTTCCAGAGCGTGAGCAAGAACACCCTGCACTCCTATATCTTCTGCCGCAAGGCCGAGACTTAACGCGCCTTCCACACGATGTCTTCGACGCGGCGTTCGGATAGGTAGAACATCTCCCCGAGCTTCGCGATGATGTATTCCGTGGTGTGCTTGCGCGCACGGCCCACCTTTATCCTGCGCAGGCGGTCATACTCCTTCAGGATGTCCGTGTTGCGCCGTTTGATGAGTTCTGATTGACGTGCCATGGTAAGATGGTAATGATCAGTGGAATGTGCAGCCGCACAGAACCAGCGCGATGAGCGAGCAGACGAATGCTGCCAGTGCGAGGTACAGGAGGCGGCGGTTCTGTTTCATCGGACAAGGCGTGCGCGTAGCAGCTTCCGCGCCCGGTGCGCCGCGATCTTGGCACCACCCACGGTGATGTCGAAGTAGTTGGCCACCTCCACAAGGCTGTGACCAAGCAGGACACGGCGCATGATCTCCCGGCTCATCGGGGGCAGGGTGGCCACCGCCAGGTGCAGCCGCTTGTGGGCATCCTGGCGATCCAACCACTCGTCAGCCGGCTGCGATGCATCGGCTTGCAGCTCGATGCTGTCGGAGGCCGCTACCGTACGTGTCCTACTCTTCCGCCAGTAGTCTGCGCACCGGTTCCGCGTGATGGTCACGATCCACGACGTGGTGGTGATGGGAACAGGCCCGTTGCGACGGAAGCGCAGGAGCACGCGCACACGCACCTCCTGGTGTACCGCCTCGCGGTCGTGCACCGGTATCGCGTAGCTGTTGATGCACCAACGGATGGCACCATCGAAGTGCCGCAGGTAGTCCAACGCCGCGCGGTCCACCAAGGGACAGGGGCGCCCTTTGTCAGGCGCCCCCCGCAGCAGTTTTCCTTTACATCCCATGGATCGGAAGGGCAAAGAACCGATCCCTCGCGCCCGATGCGATGAACAGGCGGCGGTTCAATCAACGTTCGTGATGTAGACTTCGGTGCGCTTGTTGCGCAGGTTGTGCCGCTCGCCGATGGTGATCACGCGCAAGCCATGCTCCTTGGCCAGGGCCAACACCACCGAGTGGTCGAACTCGGAGAGACCGAAGCGGAGACCGCTGGCCACCAAGAGGGCAAAGAGATCACGAGTGTCCTTCTCGCCCCACGTTGATGCATTGTTGTAGTTGCACTTGGTGTCCAGGTAGGGCGGGTCTGCGTACACGAAAGCGTTGGCCCGTTCGCTCTTGCTCATGGGGATGCGGCGGAGCACCTGCCGGAAGTCGCAATGCAGGAACTCGGTATCGAAGAAGGCATCGCGCGTCTGGGCAATCCGGTCGTTCAGCAGGCGCTTGGCGTTCTTGTTGTTCAGCTTGAGGGTTTGCGGCAGCCCAAGGAAGCCGAAGTTACTGACCAACAGGAAGCGCACAGCCCGCCATACCGGATCAGTGGGCGCGGCCCTCTTCCAAGCCTTCCACAAATCGTCGTGGATGGGCGTGTTGCACCACGCCACTTCCAGCTCGGCGCTCCTATCCTGAATAACACAGAACAGGTTGTACACCTCGCTGTCGAGGTCATTCACGATGCTGCGCGGGGCGCGGGGCTTGCTAAAGTACATGCCACCGGCGCCAAAGAACAGTTCCACCCAAAGCTGGTGCTCTGGTATGTGGGGCAACAACTTGTGCGCCATACGGCGCTTGTTGCCAAGACGGGTAAGTATCATAGGCCGCGAAACAGCGGCCGAGCCTTAGCCTTCTGGCAATTGGGGTTTCTTCTTGCGGGGGCCTTTGGGGCCGGGCTTCCGGCGGGCAAGGCCGCGAATGCGTAGACGGACCGGGCTGGCTCGCCACTCCACGCGGCGCAGATCCAAGCGATAGTTCTCCCAGCGACCGTTCACCATACGGTTCAGGATGTGCCTTGCTGGATAGGCGGGATTGTAGCTACTGAACGCGGCAACACTTGACCAGACTTCCCACAGGTCGCCCTTGATCGGCCGCTTCCAGCGCACAACAATACATGTCTTACGAGGCATGACACGTGGTACGTGCCACGCATGATCGGGGTTTCGCCTACGCAGCAACTTCGTAGCCTGCGGCCAGTAGCTCCCGCGCTATACGCGGGGTGCTGGCCACCCAGTACCGGCCATCGCAGCCGAGGAGCACCGTGGTGTAGTAACGCTGCTCGGTGGCTTGGCGGTTGGCGGCATCCGGGCTGTTCCACCGGGTGATGTTGCCGCCGTTGAGGAGGCTTTGAAGTCGTGCTGCGTTCATGGCGCATCTAAGCACGACCATCGTGCGGCGACATGCAAGTCGGTTCGTCACTTTTCACGCCTTCGCATAAGCCATGGCCGGATGAGGTGGTAGCACAGGATGACCAGGAGGAGCAACAGCTCAGGGGTGGGATCATAATGAATCACGGGATTGGTGGCAAGCCTTGTGGCAAGCCGTCCGCGAAGCACTCCGGTGGTCGTCTGCGAAAAAACAACACCCTATTGGGCGCGGTTTTCCGGGCTATCGCCCCTACCTCGGCGGCTTGCACCGGCCGCAGGGGTCGTAGCCCATGCTCTGCGCCTCGCTCAGCGTGGTGGGGTTTCGGCTCTTGCGCAGGCTGGAGCAGCCGGAGCGGTGGTATTTGTCGCCGGTGCGCGTGGTGTAGACGGTGATGCTCTTCTGCTGCTTGGCAGGCGGCGGCGCTTCCTGTACCGGAGTGGCCACTTCAGGTGCGGGTGTGGCCAGCGCCGTGGGCGGCGGAGCGGCTACGGTATCCGGCACCAGAGGAGCGGGCGCGGCCACAGCGGCGGCATCAGTGGTTGCTGGCGCAGGTGGAACGTCAGGCTCGGTAACCGCCTTGTAGATGCCTGCTGCAATAGCCAGCCACAGGTATATGGCGCAGCCGTAGCCCAGCACCTTGCGCCACTTCCTCTTGGGCTTTTCAGGCGGCACGGCTGGTGTGTTCAGCGCGGCACGCAGCTCGGGATAATCAGTTCTGCCTTTCATCGGACATCCACACGATACGCAACGGCGCTAACTGGCTTTCCGGCTGGCCCTTTTTTGATTGACCTGCTTCTGGTCATCGAGTAGCCTGCGCAGCGCACGCACTTCTTCAGGCGTAAGGCTGGCGGCGGAAGCACTATTAGCGACGACCACAGCTTCACGAGGTGCAGGTCTGATCATTACCCCCTCTCCGAGTATGAGCCAGTCGGGATCAAGCTCGGGAAAACGCCGCATGATAGCCGCAATGGAATCGCTTCGCAACCCCTTTCCGTCACTCAGCGCCTTATGAACAGCAGCGGGCTTCAAACCGGCCTGAGCAGCCAGCTGCTGAGGCTTTACCCCCTGCTCTTCTAAGAACTTCTTCAATCGAACGGTTATCGACATATGGCGTGTTGATAAAATAAAATACACTTAAGTGTATTTCATTCTCTACTTAAGTTGATATTTGTCCCGCTCAGTCGTGACAATGATACGCAACAAGGTCAGAGAGGTACAGATAGGAGACGTCCGCACGGTTCAATCCATGACCATAGCGCGACGAATGGGCCGCAAGAAGCAGGGGTACAGCTATGACTACGTGCGCTACGTGTTGAGCGGGAAACGCCGCAGCGCCGCCATCGCAGCACTTCACGATGAGCTGGTGGCTCTCCGCACACCCAAACACAGCAAGAAGCAATGAGCAAGTCCCATAAGCAGATGGCTGCCGAACTCACAGAGGTATTCAGGCGCATCGGGCTGCCTGCCACCAAGACCCACAGCCCAGCCCTCTGGTCCCTTGGCCTTCTGCTCGGCGATGGCGCTCGTCGCCATCACGGCGACCCGTTCGGACCGCCAGAGCAGTATACCGGTCCGCATAAGACATCCCTCTACGACCGTATCAAGACCTCGGCAGCCTACCGATACCTACAAGCAGGCACCGACGCCAGCAAGGTGCAGACCGAAGACCTGAAGGCGGCTGCAAGCGAGGTGAGCGCCAGCGCGGTCCACAGAAACACTCACGCCGATCTCGACGCCATCCGCGCCGAGGTCTCCAAACTGAAAGCCCGCAACTCTGCCCTGGAGGCCAACGCGCTGCACATGCAGGAGGAGCTAAGGCGGCGTGAGGAGGAGCTGGTGAAGCTTGGCCAGGAAATAGACGAGGCTGACACGAAGGTCGGCCAATTGAGCCACTCCTTGAAGGAGGCGAATGAGGCCAGCGCATCAGCCACCCTCGCTGGCATGGAGATCAGCACAGAACGGAACCGCCTGCGCACAGAACTGGATGAAGCGAAGCACTACACCAGACAGCTGAAGGCTAACCTGCTCGCCGCCCGTACCGAGAACGCCCGGCTACTGGACCTGATGACGGTGATCCGCAAGGCTGTGAAACTGGCCAAGGCATGATCCTGCGCAACGACACATACCTGATCGAGAGCCACGAACTGGCACACCCGGCCTGCCTGGGGCAGGTGGCCTTTGATAACGCGGTGAAGGCGGGCCTGATCACCGTGGTGCAGAAGGCCAAGGACGGAAGCCCGGCCCTGGTGGACTGGGCCTCGCTACCCGAAGCCATTCGGCAACTGGCCACAGCGCACCTGGGCGGCACACCCGCGCAGGTGATGGCCGTGCAGATGGTAGAGCGGTGGTTGGTGACCGACCCGCGCGACGAGGCCCACCTGAACGACTTCCGCGCGGGCAACGGCCTTGGCCTGAGCACCGAGAGCCGCGCCCAACTGCTCATAGCCTGCCGCATCATGGCCATGCTGGCCACGGTGGAGGCTGTAAGCAACGAGGGCGGCAGCCGCGCCGTGCAACAGCACTACGGCATGGGAGTAATGGCCCTGAAAGCCCTGGTGCTGGACTACGTGAAGTTGAAGAAGACCAAACTGCCCAGCAAGTTCCCCACGACTTTCGCCCGCCTGGAAGCCCGCAAACGCGCCTACCTGCACACCCGCGCCACTGGGCAGGCCGGAGCCGCCGCCCTGATCCACGGAGGGCATGGCAACAGCAACAGGGCCAAGGTGACCGATGCCGACCAGCAGAAGGTGTTGCGCGTGCTGGCCGCTCGGCCCCAGAACTACCAGCTACGCACCATCGCGGCCGATTACAACGCCATCGCGGCCACGCGCGGCTGGCAGACCATCAGCGCCAACACGGTGAAGAACTTCCTCGGCGACGGGGCCAACGGCCGCGCTGTGACCATCTATGCCAAGGGCGGGAAGGCGTACTACAACCAGTTCGGCATCGTGACCCACCGGACACGGCCATCTCAACCCACCTACCTGTGGGTGCATGACGCCACCGACTTCGAGCTACTGTACCAGCGCACGGAGAGCGGCAAGACCACCTACCACCATCGCAAAGTGGTGATGGTGGTGGTAGACCCGCATAGCTGGTACCCGGTGGGCTACGCCATCGGCGACCAAGACACCATAGCCCTGGCGCAGGAAGCCATAGCGAACGCCATGCGCCATGTGCGCGAGATCACCGGCCAATACACCATGCCCTACCAGGTGCAGAGCGACCGGATGGGCCACAAAGCCCTCGGTGCATGGTACGAATCCATGGGCGTGAAGTACACGCCAGCGGCGGCTCGCAACCCGCGTTCCAAGATTGTGGAACCGTGGTTTCAAAAGCACAATGATCACTATGCTCGGCGCTATCCGAACTGGAGCGGGCACAACGTGACTGCCAAGCTGACGAACCAGCCGAACCCCGACGCACTAAACGTCAACCGCAAGAGCTTCCCGAACGAGGCCAGCGTGATCGAGCAGATCCACGAAAGCATCGGTCGGGAACGGGCGGACAAGCTGGAAGCCTTCCGCGCCGCGCTGGCCGCGATGCCCGAAGGCTGCTTGCGGGTAGTGAGCCGTGAGCAGTTCTTGGAGCGCCACGGTACCGCTCACCCATGGACCAACGAGTTGACCAACGCGGGTCTCTGCCCCACGCTCCTCGGCGAAGAGCGGCCCTACCAGCTCCTTACCCGCGAGTTCCAGCGGCACGTGGGCCTGAGCTTCCGGGTGCATTACGACCCGGCCGACCTCAGCGACGTGCTGGCCACAGCACATGACGGCAGCCTGCGCTACCTGGTGCCAGCCGTGCAGGCCATCCCCATGGCCTTGGCCGATCACACACCGGAAACCCGCACACAGCTCGCGGCGATCGAAGCCTTCAAGAAGGACCTCTCCCAAGAAGCCATCGATCAGATCCTGAACGACCAGGACCAGCTACGCCAACTCGCAGACCTACTGCTGGCCGATGCCATTCCGCAGCTCAAGAGAGCGGGCAGAACCAACACCGACGATCTGGTTGCGCTCTCGCCCGAAGAGGCGGTGGTGACCAAGAACTATTTGACCGAAGCGGGCAGCCACAAGGCCGCGCTACGCACCGCTCGGGAGACCAAGCCATTCGACCCGGAGCGATTCGCAGAGGAGAACTTCTAACCCAGCAGTCACCCATGACACCAGCACTCAGCATCACACACAAGGAGGGCATCAGCCGCAAGTTGCTCGCCGCGTTCAATGCCAGCGGCTTCTCAAGTCGCAACAAGTACGCCACCAGCATCGGCATCAACAGCAGCGACTTCAGCAACATCGAGAATGCGAAATGGAAGAGCAATGAGCGGCTGTTGAGCACCCAGAAGTGGATCCGCATTGCACGTAGCGTGGGCTACGAGTTCACCACGCGGCAGAGTTGGATTACGGCCGACACCATGACCTGCCGCGCGATCCGCCGCCAACTGGAGATGTGTGCCAAAGACGGACTGTGTGCCATCTTCTGCGACGAGGCCGGGCTGGGCAAGACGCATGCCGCCCGCGAGTTCTGCGCCAATACGCCCAATGCCTTCTACATCAACGGCGGCAGCCATCCGCGCAAGGTGTCGTTCATCCGCGCACTGGCCACGGCGGTGGGCATCAACCCGGACAAGAGCAAGGTGGAAGACGTGCTGCTCGACACCATCGCCTACCTCTCGGCCCTGCCGAATCCGGTGCTGGTGATAGACGAGGCCGGTGACCTGCACAACAACACCTACCTGTTGCTGAAGCGCCTGTACAACGACCTGGAGTTCCAATGCGGCATGTACCTGCTCGGCGCACGGGGCCTGAAGAAGCGCATTGATGCCGCCATCCGCAATCGCACGAATGGAGTCGAGGGGGTGTACAGTCGTTTCGGCAGCCGCTATACCACCGTGCTGCCCGAGGGGGCCAAGGAACGCAAGGAGTTCCTACGCAAGGAGGCGTTGTTGGTGGCCGAAGCCAACGGCCTGTCAGACGCCGAACGCATCAACCGCATGTTCTCACGCGACTTCGACCTGCGCACCGTGCGCCGCGAGGTCCTCAAATCCCGCATCGCCGCATGAACGCCCTGATCAAACTGAGCAACGAGGCCCGCGCGCAACTCCAAGCCACCACGGGTATGGAGGACCTGGAGTACCACCTGCTCATCCTCGAAAGCGGATGCCAATGCCTCGATGACCTGGTGCGACCTGTGGGCACGATCAGCAAGGAGGCCTGCGCCCTATACCGAAACCACCTTGGTGCCATCGGCTGGTGGACCTGGTACGAGCACACCTTCAGGGCCATGGAGATCCGCATCGCTGCGGAGTGGTTCGGCCCCGAGAGCGTGGTGCCGATGCAAGACGACAAATGGCGCCGGAAGCGGCTGCTATCGGAAGCGTACAGCCTCCGATACACGGCGCAATACCAGCGGGCATTCGACACCTGGATGAAGATCATGGAGGATAAGCGCGTGCTGACCATTCCAGCCAGCAATGAACCTGTAACTACACAAACACCTACCCATGTCCACTGACATCAGCACAATGAGTGCCGCCGACCTGAAGGCCGCACTAAAGAAGAAGCAGGCCGCTGAGAAGGCGGAGAAAGCCAATGCCAAGCAGAGCTATGACAAGATGCGCGACAGCTACATCGACACCGTGTTCGGGAAGATGGAGGACTTGAGCGGCCAGCTCAAGGAGTTCAAGTCCGAGAGCGTACGGCTCGGCATAGAGCTGCACACGAAGATGTACGAGACGCTTGGCCGCGCACCCAAGGAGGGCATCGACAGCTACACACTGACCAGCGCCGACGGCATACGCAAGGTGAGCATCGAACGCCAGTGGCGGTGCGAATACGACGAGACCAGCACAGTGGCCATCGAGACCATACGCACCGTGCTGCGCGAGAAGTTCGAAGGCCGCAACAAGGCGATGTACAAGATAATCGACGACATCCTCATCAAGAACGGAACGGGAGACTACGACGAACGCCTGGTCGCCAAGTTGCGAAAGCACGAAGAGGCCGTTGACGACAAACGATTCAGCGAGGCGCTGGACATCCTGGCCCGCGCATACCGCCCAACGACAAGCCAGATGTACATCCGTGCCTACCGCCGGGACGATGGAGGTAAGTGGCGCGACTTGGTGATGAACTGGAGCGCGATGTAATAGCACCGTGTGCACGCAGGAACGAGCACGCGCGGCCGGGGGGACCGGCGAATGGGATCCCCGGCCAAATCACCAGCAGTGGCCGACAAAGGAGAAGGCGTAACAACGCGGGTTCGAATCCCGCCCTGGTGACCAACCCGACGGACCATGCCCAACGACATCCACGAATTCGACCTGGTACGCATCGAGCGTGATATCGAACAGTACCGCGAGCTCATTAGTCGGATCAGATGGGTGTGGGAGAATGAGACAGATCCCGACCGTAAGGCCGAGCTGATCGAAGAGATGTCGATCCTCGATGATCGCCTATCCCAAATCCAAACCCTCCTCCAACAATGATCCACGAGGCAGCAACCCGGAAAGAATACGAGGCCGCGTTCCTGGCGATGTACCACCATCCCATCATGGGTGAGCACATCATCGGCAAGCTGCACCTGAGCGTTAGCGCCATCAGCTGGCGCCTACACGATGGCGGCATCAACGTGTACATCGGCAAGACGACCAACGGCCGAGCCACGCGCATGCGCATCAACGAATCGATGATGCAGTGGCTCAACACCAGCGGTATTCGATGAGCAACGACTGGCGACACTACATCCTAACCTCGGATGGCACACCCTCGGAAAGCAACTGGTACGCTTCACCTCACGCTGTTCGACAGCCAGTATCAGCACGCCGTGGCCGACATGGTGGCGCAGTTTCAGCAGCAACTGACGGAGGCCACCACGCCGGAGGAACGGAGGGAGCTGGAGACGGCGATACGCAGTTGGACCGAAGCACACGAACAGCCGCATCCATCCACACCAGCCGCCTCCAAGCGATCGAGGCGCTCTTCCAACCCCACCCCGAGAATATGAGCACCTACAAACGCTTCTTCAGCCTGTGGCACCAGGGCAAGCGATCCCCAAACTGGCCATACACCGACCACAGCGAGCTGGTGTCCGAGTTCACCGAAGGAAAGACCGACAGCCTGCGCAGACTCAACGAACGAGAACTGCGCCACCTGGAGGTCCGCCTGGCTGAACTGATCGCCGGACCGGCCACGCAAGCCGCCCAGCGAATGCGACGCAAGGTCATCGCCATCCTCGCCGCACGCGGTGTCATTAACTCCCAGGGCAAGCCGGACATGCCGCATGTCCATGCCTGGGTCCGAAAGTACGGGTACCTGAAGAAAGACCTCAACGCCTATGCGGTACACGAACTACCCAAGCTCGTGACCCAGGCTGAACGCATCATGGAAAGTGACCTCAAGGCCCTCCTCAGCAACCATGGCTGACGTTCGCTTCCGGGTCGACCATGACCAGCTCGGCATCCTCATCGCGGTGATGGACCACGCCCTTCAGGACAAGGTGCGTGGCGAGGCGCTCAACATCGTGTGGAGCATCGTCGAGGCGTTAACCATACGCCTTCGCAAGCGGCATGCAGAACGCAAGCTGGATTACCTGCTCATTCTGACCGTGTACCAGGCACTGGCCTTGCGACGCATGGCCATCGCCGGTCAGGAGTTCATCAGCAACCAGCGCCATGTGAACGAGCTACGCATGGTACTGATGGTCCTTGACCCCAAGCTCACCGCATACACAACCTAAAACCCAAACCCAACACCCATGCATCATTTCCTTTCCCAACCTGACTGGCTCGAAGAGCTCAACGAAGACCTCGCCAAGCGCGGCGTGAGACAGGCCATCCCATTCAGCGACTTCGTGCTCGTGAAAGCCGACTGGGCGAGTGGCCGCGAACCCGAGGATGTTGCCGACACCATCGCTGCCGGTGACCACCAGTACGTCCACCTGGCCGTCTCTGACATCGAAACCAGCGCGAAGAATGACTGATCTGATCAACCCCGAGGAGGCTATCGGCCATGTGCGTGATGCCTTCGACGACGCCCTGTTGCAGTGCGGCGGAACCGACGAAGCAAATATTCAGCTGACGAACCTTCTGCTGGAGCATGCTGCGAAACGCACCAGAGCAAAGGGATCCCCACGCACCCCAAATGAAATGCGCTGGGCATGCTATGCGACCGAGGCCATGCAGGTCGATGACCATGTGGCCGTGGTGACCATGGTGGTCGATCGCACTGGCGTGATCCGCCCCATGGCCAGCACCAAAGAGCTGCCCGACCAAGTCGGCGAAACCTTGCGATCGGCGGTCACGGAAATCCTCTGCAACCTCTGTTCGTTCGTTTTCAAGCGGCCATTCCGGTGTGGATGCCACACCTGTGAGAGCGAGGGAGCAAAGGAGCTCCGCAACGCGCTGAATGCAGGTCCTTCGTGGAATCCAACAAAGGCCCAGGCATGAACCGCATCGATCACGAGATCCGAGCCAAGGGATTCGGCTGCCTCGGCATCCTCATCGCGGCCTTCGTGCTTGCAGTGGCCGTATGGGTCGTCATCAACACGCCTGCGCCGTTCAACCAATGCCCTTGCCACTGATGGGATTCCCACTTCAAGACCGATACGTTGTTCGTCGCATCCATGAAGCAAGCAGACGCTACGTCTACCTGAACCATAAGGGTGAGGAGACAGAACTCCCATCCGGATTCGGCGCTAAGTGGTCGAATCGAGAGCCAGCGAAGCTAACCCTTCATCAGGCCGAGCGTCTATGCAAGGCTGCCAACGATGTGCGGGGACCAATTCGGTCCATTGAACTGCCCGATACATTCTGGCGGTGCGAGCTATCTACTACCCTCCATTCCTGGAACTGATGCGCTACCTCATCACCGGCACCAAATCAACGGGTCGAGTCATCCTGGGCTACGATGGACAGGGCCTCTTGTGTGAGGTCCAGGTAGAAGACATGCCAAGCGATGCCGCCCAGGAATGGCCGTTCCGAAATGCGCCACTCATGGAACAAGACGTCAAGGCCGTGTTCCATGCCGCACACCTGCGGTTCCAAGTCCTCAACGTGACCTTCGACGAGTTCTGGAAGAAGTACGGGGTTAAGGAGGGCAAGAAGGAGACGATGGGCGTTTGGGCTCGGATGGCCGAGGCAAAGCGGCAGCTATCGTTCTCCTACATCGACAGCTATCGGGCCAAATGCAACCGCGACGGCATACGCATGCAATATCCAGCGACATACCTCCGAGCCGAGCGGTGGATGGATCACACTTGAGCCAATGGGGAAGAGCCTTTCATCCATCATTGACGAGCTAAAGGAGGTGGTCGAAGACCTTGAACACATCGACGACTTTGGCGACATCCCCCATGCAGATGATAGTGAGGTCCTTGGCGTCATCGAATGCCTCGTACACGGCCTACCACACATCATTGAGAAGTACGGCCACAGCTCAAACGAGGCCGAGGCCGTTCGGCTACTGATCCAAAAGTGGACCTGACCATGTCACCACACCACATCACCGCTCGCCATCTCACGCACGAACTGCTCGACCGGCTTACCCACGACGAGGTCGTGGCCGTCGGCCTGGTCCTGAACGAGCTGATCGCGGCCAAGCGCGAACATCCCGACTGGCCCACCGATCTCGTCTACGGGGCCGCCGTGGTAGCCGAAGAGGCGGGGGAGCTGGTCCAGGCCACACTCAACGCCCA
>CAUJFM010000350.1 GCA_963169595.1 Bacteroidota bacterium
GTCCTGGTCGTTGAGGGCTTGCAGATCGTGCAGGCGCTTGAGCATGACGGGATCCTTGAAGGTGTCGCTCTTGTCCACCTCACCGAGCAGGTAGCCCACGGTGGTCTCCTAGACCCGCGCAGGGTGTCCCCGGCACCTCCGACGGGTCTGTCCGCTGCGTTTGAGCGGACGACCCTGCGGTCTCGGAGCCGCGATCACTTTGCCCCATATGTAAGCCACTGTGTTTGGCTTCACGCAGATAGGACGGAGCAGCGTCATCACAGATCCAACAGCAATAGCGCTCGCTCAATTGCGTGAACCGCTGTTCGAACACTGTTCAGCGCGATAACACCGTAGGTCACACAGCACTACGCCGCCCGCAACTCGTGATATCGATCATCGTGGGCCAGTGAGGGGTCGGAACCGACAATGGCCTCCAGAACCTTGCTCAGCTCATCTTTGGACCATGAGTCGGTTGGGCGTGCCATACGGAAGAGCAACTCCAAACAGCCAGAAGGATCGGTCCGTGGCAACTCGGAATCACTCAGCTCATAGAGGATCTCACTGGGATCCCCACCCAAGTAGGTGCGTGTCACGGTCAACGCATCTTCCATTCGGTGACCCATGGTCAGCACAATACGCGCGAACATCTGACCCGTCTGCGGATCATTCTTCGCGCTTTCTTTCGGCCAAACATCTCGAATGAACGGCACGATCCGATTCTCCCAGAAGTCGTCCTTCTGGGCACCACTGCCATCGAGTGACTGATGAAGCGAATAGAGGAGCTTTCTCAGGGTGTGGGGTTCAAGTGCATGCACAAGCGTGGTCAGTTCATCGCGATGCTCTCCAGACCAAATGGCTCAAGCGATCTGAAACACCCGCCACCCTAACGCCGCCTTCTGGTCGTGCTCTTCAGCCCCAGCACGCCCAACAGACCGCGGGCCAGTTCGCGCACCACGGTGTTGCCCACCTGGCGCACCATGGTGTTCTTGCTCATCCGCTCCAGCATGCCGGGTTCTTCCTTGGCCGCCTTGCGCTCGGGGCGCGGGGCCGGCGCTGTGGGCTGCTCCTCCTCCACTGTCCGGGTGTCCTGCATGCGCTTCTCCAGCAGTTCGAAGGCGCTCTCCCGGTCGATGACCTCGTTGTATTTCCGCACCAGTTCGGAGCGGGCCATCAGCCCATCGATCTCCAGCGGGCTGAGGATGTCCATGCGGCTGGCGGGGGCGCGCAGCAGGGTGTGCGCCAGGGGCGTGGGCGTGCCCTTCTCGCTGAGGGCGGTGATGAGCGCCTCCCCGATGCCCAGGGAGGTGATCAGCTCCTCCACGTTGTAGAAGGGCGTGAGGGGGTAGTTCTGCGCCGTCCTCTTGATGGTGGTGCGGTCCTTGGCGGTGAAGGCGCGTAGGGCATGCTGCACCTTGAGGCCGAGCTGGCCCAGCACGCCTTCTGGGACGTCGCTGGGGTCCTGCGTGCAGAAGTAGACCCCCACTCCTTTCGAGCGGATCAGCTTGATGATGGTCTCGATCTGCTCCAGCAGGGCCTTGGAGGCGGTGCTGAAGATGAGGTGGGCCTCGTCGATGAAGAGCACCAGCTTGGGCTTCTCGGGGTCGCCCACCTCGGGGAAGGTGTTGTAGATCTCGGCCAGCAGGCAGAGCATGAAGGTGCTGAAGAGGCGGGGGCGGTCCTGGATGTCGGTGAGGCGCACGATATGCACCACGCCCTTGCCGTCGCGCAGTTCCAGCAGGTCGTTCACATCGAAGGAGCGCTCGCCGAAGAACGCGTCGGCGCCCTGCTGCTCGATCTCGATGAGCTTGCGCAGGATGATGTTCACCGTGGCGCCGCTCACCGAGCCATACTGCTTGCGGATGGCCTCCTTCCCCTCATCGGTGACGAACTGCAGCACGCGGCGCAGGTCCTTCAGGTCGAGCAGCGGCAGGCCGTTGTCGTCGCAGTACTTGAACACCAGGGCGAGCACGCTCTGCTGGGTGTCGTTCAGCTCCAGGATGCGGCCCAGCAGCACCGGCCCGAACTCGCTCACGGTGGCGCGCAGCCGGGCGCCGGGCTCCTTGCTGAGGCTGAGCAGTTCCACTGGTGCACCCTGGGGGGTGTAGGGCTCGCCCACCTTGGCGTGGCGCGCCTCGATCTTCTCGTTGGAGGTGCCGGGGGCCGCGATACCGCTGAGGTCGCCCTTCACGTCCATGAGCAACGAAGGCACGCCCTTCAGGGAGAGCTGCTCGGCGATGATCTGCAGGGTCTTGGTCTTGCCGCTGCCCGTGGCGCCGCAGATGAGCCCGTGACGGTTCATGGTGCGCAGGGGCACGCGTACCTGGCAGCCGGCGGGCACTTCGCCGTTGTATAGCGCCCCGCCCAGCACGATGCTGTCGCCCTTGAAGGTGTTGCCCGCGGTGATGGCGGACTGGAAGTCGGTAATGGAGCTCATGATGAAGGCTTCAAAAGTAGCGGCGTGGCGCTACTGATGAAGATGAATGCAGGAACCACGGATGGACACGGATGAACACAGCTCGTGCCATATGGGGCTGGATCTGTATCTGTGTGCATCGGTGTTGATCTGTGGTTCAAGCAACCCGCGCCGACCGGCGCGTCGGAGGAATGTTGCGGCGGGACCAAGGAGTCCATCGCGCTACTGATGGAGCTGAATGCAGGAACCACGGTGCTTCACTCCGTTCGCACTGACGTGGACACGGATGAACACAGATCGTGCCCATCCTGAGGAACACCCGCATCTGTGTGCATCCGTGTCCATCTGCGTTGATCTGTGGTTCAAGCACCCCGCGCCGACCGGCGCTCGACCGAACGAAGAAGGGGCCGTAAAGCCCCTTCCGTATCACGCGGTCGCGATGCGCTCCGATCACTCCAGTTCGAAGGTGATCTTGCAGTTGCACCGATACTCCTTGATCTTGCCCTTCTCCACCGTGGCGCTCATGTCCTGCACATATACGGAACGGATCCCGCGCAGGCTCTTGTTGGCATGGGCCACGGCTTTGGTGGCGGCGTCCTCCCAGCTGACCTTGCTGCTGGCGAGGACCTCGATGACCTTCAGTACGCTCATGTTCGTTCGGTTGTTGGTGAAAGGGATCACTTGAAGATCTTGCCGAGCATGCCCTTGGCCATATCGGCAATGTCCCCACCACCGCCCAGGTTGCCGAGCAGGCCCTGGAGCGCACCGGCGTTGCCGCCGATCTTGTCGCTGAGCAGGTTGGTGAGCACGGGCATCACCAGGTCCTTCACGCTGTTGGCCTTGGCGGCATCAAGACCCACCTCGCCGGTGAGCTTGCCCAGGTAGTTCTGGCCCAGTTTGCCCAGCAGGTCGCTCGCGCCGGCGGTGTTGGTGTCCTTGGAGAAGAGGTTGAGCACGGTGCTCATATCCACACCCTTGCCGCCGAGCAGCTCGGTGACGGAGGAGGATGCGGCGTTGAGGGCACCATCGGCCTTGTTGGCGTCGAGGCCCACCTTGTTCATGAGGTCGGCACCGACCTTGTCCTTCAACAGGGGAAGCAGTTCGTTCAGCATGGTCAATGAAAATTAGGTTCGGGTACAAGGTAGGTCCGCTCGACCTCCTTGTACATGACAAATGGCAGTTGGGCCGGAGAATCGGCCCGGCCCCATCCGGAACGCCCGTCTCAGCTGAAGGAGATGCGGTCGATGGCGAAGCGCCCGCTGCCCGTGAAGAGCAGCGTGACGAAGGCGAAGAGGTACACCAGCGCGAGCTCCTTCTCGCGGAAGTCCGCATCGCCCTTCACCATGAAGGCGATCACCGCCATGCCGATGATGAGCGGGATCAGCGCCGCGCGGGTCCAGAAGCCCAGCACCACCAACGCCGCGCAGACCACCTCGGCGAACACGATCAGCACCAACGAGAGGGCGCTGCCCAGGCCGAAGGGGTCGGCGAAGCTGTCCATGCGCTCGCTGAAGTGCATCAGCTTGGGCCAGCCGTGCTGCCAGAACATGGTACCTCCAGCGGAAACGCGCAGCATCAGGTAGCCGAACTCCTCGGCAATGGGTTCACTGTTGAGCAGCATGGATGGGTGGATGACCGATACAAAGAAGCGGTGGTCCCCCGCCCCGGTGCGCCGGGTGTGCGGGCGACTTTTCCACCGGCCGCTGGTAACTGCACGGGGTGGGATGCCGTAGAAGGCCCGCCATGCGAACGCGATCGATCATTGCCGCCTGCTGCCTTGCCGGCGGTGTGGCCGCCCAAAGTGGCTCAGTGGAAGGCGACATGCTGGCCGGGATGGCCGCCCTGCGCACCTCCGACCACGGCACCGCCGAACGCTCCTTCACCCAGGTGGTGGCCCGCGACCCCGACCACGCCAAGGCCTGGTATTACCGGGGCGTAAGCCGGTTGGAGGCCGGTGATGCGGAAGGCGCTGTGGAGGACCTGGGGCGCGTGCTGCGCCTCTCGCCCAACGACGCGAACGCGCTGATCCGCCATGCCGAGGCCTGTCTGGTGCTGGACTGGCGCGACATGGCGCAGCAGGACCTGGAGCAGGTGCTGGCCTTTCGCGGCGATGGCCCGGCGGCCGAGCACGCCCTGCTGCTGCTGGGCAAGCTGGCCTTCAGCGCCGGTGATGTGCTGGGCGCCAAGGCCCGGTACGACCGACTGATCACCCTGGCACCGTACAACACGCTGGGCCTGGTGGACCGCGGCATGGTACTGCTGGCCATGGGACAGCCCGAACAGGCCATCGTGGACCTGGAGCAGGCCCTGGAGCTGGACCCCGACCTGGGTGCGGCCTACGGACAGCTGGCCCTGGCGCACCATCAACTGGGCCACCGCATGGAGGCCTGCGCGGCCTGGCAGCTGGCCCTGAACGCCGGCGACCGCAGCGTGGAGGAATCCATCCTCATCTTCTGCGAGTGACCGCGGCCCGGGCTGTGGGCCTGGTGGATCTTCTTCACGTTCAGCGCGTTCGGTGCGGCGGTTCCGTTACTTTTGCGGCCCCGTTGGCTGCGCCTCGTTGCGGTCCCGTCGGAGCGACCCCTGATCAGTGTGACCCGTCG
>CAUJFM010000351.1 GCA_963169595.1 Bacteroidota bacterium
CGTGAACCCTTCGCCATAGGTCACGCCCAACAGACGGCCCATTTCGCGGGCCCGCCCTTCCAGGAAGGGCAGGAAGTCCGGTCGGGAGATGGGGCTCTCCGGTTCGTTGTTGGCCGGGTCGTGGAATTGGGAGCGGAAGCAGCGCAGGGCCCTTTCCTTGGTGGACCAATGGGGCGTGATGTCCACCACGATCTGCGGATCGATCCAACGGTCCTGTACGGCATGCCACACCTGCGCAGGACGATGGGCATCCTGCGTAGCGCCGTCCACTTCGGTGGCGATGCGGTGCAGGCCACTGAGGAAGGCGGCCTCGGCCACCACTGCGGCCCCGCGGCCATGGTCGGGATGGCGGTCGCTGACGGCGTTCGTGAGCACCACACGCGGCCGATGCATGCGCAGGGCTCGGACCACCGCGAGCTGGCTGGCCTCATCAGCGCGGAAGAAGCCGTCGCGCAGACCGAGCTGGTAGCGGAACCGGACACCCAGCACTTGGGCCGCCGCATCCGCTTCCGCCGCCCGGATCTCCGGCGTACCCCGAGTTCCCAGCTCGCCGGCGGTCAGTTCCACGAGGCCCACGGAATGCCCCAGGGCGATATGGTGCAGGACGGTACCGGCCATGCTGATCTCCACATCATCCGGATGCGCGGTGATGCAGAGGATATCGACGAGGTCCTTCGGGGTGGAACGGCTGCCTTCCATGGTGCAAAGGTGCACCCGTTGGGTCAGTTCAGCCAGCTGGTGACCTCCTCATCTAGGGGCCCCACGCCGGAACCGAGCGACTTCACCAGCCTGCCCTGCTCATCGATGAGGTACTTGTGGAAGTTCCACTTCACCTCGCTGTCCATCGCGCCGTTCCTGGCCTTGCTGGTGAGCCACTGGTACACGGGGTGCTGTTCCGCGCCTTTCACATGCACCTTGCTCATCATCGGGAAGGTGACCCCGTAGTTCTTCTCACAAAACTGGGCGATCTCCGCCTCGGTGCCGGGCTCCTGGCCGCCGAAATCGTTGCAGGGGAAGCCGATGATCACCAGGCCCTTGTCCTTGTAGGTGGTGTACAGTTCCTGCAATTGCTTGTACTGGGGCGTGTAGCCACATTCACTGGCGGTGTTCACCACGATCACCTTCTTCCCCTTGAAGCTCGACATGCTCACGGGTTGACCATTGATGTCCTGTGCGGTGAGTTCGTGGAAGCTCATGGTGGCGGTGGAGGTGGTTTGTTCAGCGACCGGAGGGGCCGTTTGCACGCTGCGGTGACAGCCGAGCGAGAGCAGTCCGGCGAAAAGGAAGGCGGTGACCTGTTGCATGTCCAAAGGAACACATCTTCCCTGCGAAGGTTCACGACACGCGCTCAACAACCGGACGTTCAGCCAGTTGACCAAGCCGGTGCCGGACGGTTCAACGCGAGCGTACCTTTTCCCGCTGAACCCCGTATGAAGCGCCCATGTATCGCTGGTCCTTCCCTGCCCTGATCGCCCTCTTCCCTGCGCTGCTTTCGGCCCAGGACGTCCTGCATATCGCCGACCCGGCGGCCATCCTGCCGAGCGCGGACCTTGGCAAGGAGGCCGGAGCGAAGGCGTGTTTGAAGGAGGCCGGACTCGACGATGCCGTGGCCGATGAAGTGCTGCTGCTGGGCACGGCCACGAACTGGCCTGTGGGACTGCGCACCGACAGCGCCCGCACCGCCAATGCCGGGGCCATCCGCAATTACAATGTGCGCCGTGTCTGCGAGCACAGCAGCGATGCGGGCCAGGTCAGCATCGTGGCCGTTCGCGCCCTGGACAACCTGCACATGCCGGAGGACCTGCGCAGCCGGACGGACGTGTACATGCTGGTGCGCTCCGAAGGATTGAAGGTGGCCGGGACCGCGGTCCAGCGACCGGCACCGAGCCGCGGGCCCAGCTGGAGGTCATTGCCCGCTGCGCGCATCCTTACGCCCGACGCGCTCTTCGCCACCTATGACCTTTCCACCGACAGCGTGGCCCTGGCCGAGCTTCGCGGGAACGGATTGAGCCGGCCCGAGATCGAGGCCGTGATCTTCCGCAGCCACGAGCGCAACTGGCCCGAAGGCATGGACAGCTTCAATGAGCGTTATCCCCGCTTGGCCGAACTGAAAGGCTACAAGGCCCGCCTGCTGGCGAAATGGGATGACAAAGTGGTGCTGGTGGTACCGGCGGAGCTGAACCGCAAGGCGCCCGTGGGCCTTCGTCCCTACATGGACATCTACCTGGTCTATGCCGCCACTGCCGTGGAGGTGAGGACCAAGCGCCGCTGACCCCGGCTACCTTTGGCGCCGTGCGAACGGCGGAAGTGCTCACCCTGTTGCGGCTGGAAGCTGCGCTGGACCTGCGGCAACGGGCCGCGTGGGGCGGTATGGTATTGTACGTGGTCAGTGCCGTGTACGTGTGCTACCTGGCGGTGAAGGGACTGTCCCTGCCGGCCACTTGGAACGCCCTGTACTGGATCATCCTGCTGTTCGCGGCGTTCAATGCGCTCTCGCGGTCGTTCCAGCGCGAGGACGGCGGACGCCAGCTCTACCTCTACACCCTGGTGGACCCGCGCAGCGTGGTGATCGCCCGTTCGGTGTACAACGCACTGACCATGGTGGTCCTCAGCCTCCTCAGCCTGCTGTTCTACACGCTCTTCCTGGGGACGGAGGCCTTGGAGCAGGCCGCCATCGGGCAGTTCGTGCTGTCCGTGGTGCTGGGCGGCATCGGCTTTGCGGCGGTGCTCACCCTGATCGCGGCCATCGCTGCCCGGGCGGGCAATGGACTGGGGCTGATGGCGATCCTGGGCTTCCCCTTGGTGCTGCCGATGCTGCTCGCCGTGCTGCGCGCCAGCAAGCTCGCGCTGGATGGCGTGGCCTGGAGCGTGACGAGCACTTACTTCGGCGGGTTGGTCCTGTTGGACATCATCACCGTCACCCTGGCCTGGTTGCTGTTCCCGTACCTTTGGCGCGACTGATGAAACACTGGTGGTGGAAGTTCCTGGCGATCGCGTTGCTGCTGATCGCGTCCATCGCAGCCCTGCGGGTGCCCCTCTCACCGGCTCTGGTGCACGTGTCGCCAAGCCGCATTGCACCGGGAGAGGTGACCATCGAGGTCACCGGGTACAATACCCGCTTCACTGACGGCATGCAGGCCTACTTGGTGAACGACAG
>CAUJFM010000352.1 GCA_963169595.1 Bacteroidota bacterium
ATGGCCGGTATCCTGGGCAGAACGGGCCTTCACCTCACGACCGGTCCGATCATGGCCCTGTCCATCCTGAGCACGTTGGTGATCAGCCACTTTGTTCATGAGCATTTTGAGAAGTACTTCATGAACCTGGGGCGCAGCCCGACCGGCACCAAGGCCTAGGCCGTTCAGCAACCGCGCCTCCTTGCTCGCGGTCCGTTCAGGTGAAGTGTCGTGGGGGTATGCAGGGCCAGCGCGAACCGGGTGCTTGTTGCACGGGGTGCATGCTCCCGCCTCCTGTCCGGATCACCCCAACGCCACGTCCAGCACCATCATCACGATGAAGCCGCCGATGAAGCCCAGCGTGGCAAGGTCCGTGTGCTTGTCCAGCTGGGTCTCCGGCACCACCTCCTCGATCACCACGTAGATCATGGCACCTGCGGCAAAGGCCAGGGCATAGGGGAGGATGGGCTGTATCCACAGTACGGCGAGCGCGCCGATCACACCGGCCACGGGCTCCACGATGGCGCTGAGCTGACCGTAGAAGAAGCTGCGGCGACGGCTCACGCCGTGACGGCGCAGCGGCATGCTCACCGCGATGCCCTCCGGGAAGTTCTGCAGCCCGATGCCGATGGCTAGCGCCACCGCACCACCGATGGTGGCCTCGGGGATGCCGGCCGCCACACCGCCGAAGAGCACGCCCACCGCCAGTCCCTCGGGGATGTTGTGCAGGGTGATGGCAAGGATGAGCAGGGTGCTGCGACGCCACTCGGTCCGCGGGCCTTCGCTGGCGCTGGGATCGAAGTTGATGTGCAGGTGGGGCACGTACTTGTCCAACGCGAACAGGAACAAGGCACCCAGAGCGAACCCGATGGCCGGAGGCACCCATTCGATCATGCCCATGCGGGCGCTCATCTCGATGCTGGGGGCCAGCAGGCTCCAGAAACTGGCCGCCACCATCACCCCGCCGGTGAATCCGAGCATGCCATCCAAGGTCCGGCGGTGAAGGGTCTTGAAGAGGAAGACCACCGATGCGCCGGCCGCAGTGACCAGCCAGGTGAACGTGGTGGCCAGGAGGGCCCCGTACACGGGATCGATGGAGGAGAAGAAGTCGAGGACCTGCTCCATGGCTTACAAGGGTTTGACGATCAATTGAAGGCTCACTTCCTCCTGCAGCAACAGGCCTGAGCGGAAGCGACTGCTCACCTCCACGGAGTTGCCGAACTCGAAGCGACGGTTCACGGTGAGCTGGGTGCCCAGCTTCAGACCGAGCCCATCGAGCAGCTTCAGGAAGGCGGGGGAGGAGTCCTTCACCCCCACGATGTGCACGAGGGTATCCTTGGGCACCTCCGCCAAGGGAACGGCCCCGGCCATGTCCACGATCCGCCCCTCCTTGTCCGGGATGGGGTCGCCATGCGGATCGAACTTGGGGTGGTCCATGAACTTGTCCAGCCGGTCGTGCAGGTCGTCCGAGTCGATGTGCTCCAGTTGCTCGGCCAGCTCATGCACCTCGTCCCATTTGTAGTGGAGGTGGTTCACCAGGAAGGTCTCCCACAACCGGTGCTTCCGGATGATCTGCGTGGCGATGCGGGTGCCCTGGTCGGTGAGCGTGACCCCGTGGTAGGGGCGATGGTCCACCAGCCCCTTCTCGTTCAGCCGCTTCACCATGTCCGTGACCGATGAGGCCTTGGTGCTCAACTGTGCCGCAATGGCAGTGGTGCTGGCTCCCTTCCCGGTCCGCTCGGCGATGGTGAAGATGGCCTTGATGTAATTCTCCTCGGCGCTACTGCTCATGAGGGATGTGGAGCGATATGATGGCAAATGTAACTAATTGTTTAGGCTCGCCTAATTATGGATGTACATTTGCCCCGATATTCTGTGCCGATGTCTATCCGTCTGTTCCTCTGTGCCTTGTGCATCCTGCCGGAAGGCTGGGCCCAAGCGGCTACGGGAACCGTGATCGGGTTGGTCCGGAACGCGGATGGACCACTTCCGGGTGCCAATGTGGCATTGGTGGGGACCGTGATCGGGGTGAGCACGACCATGGATGGCCGCTTCCGGTTGGAGGGTCTGGACGGTGGTGAACGCACCCTCTTGATCACCTATGTGGGCCATGTGCCCGAGCGCCGGAACGTGGTGATCAAGGCCGGTGAGGTGCTGGACCTCGGGACCATCATCCTGCACCCGAACGCGAACGACCTCTCCGAGCTGGTCGTCACCGGCACCATGGCCCCGGTGTCGCGCGATGCCAGTCCCGTTCCGGTGGAGGTGATCACGCCGGCGCTCTTCCGGAAGAACCCCGGACCTGCGCTCCTCGATGCCGTGGGCATGGTGAACGGGGTGCGTCCGCAACTCAACTGCAGCGTGTGCAACACTGGCGACATCCACATCAACGGCATGGAAGGGCCATACACCCTGGTGCTCATCGACGGCATGCCCATCGTGAGCGGGCTCAGCACGGTGTACGGGCTCAGCGGCATCCCCACGAGCCTCATCGAGCGCGTGGAGGTGGTGAAGGGGCCGGGCAGCGCGCTCTACGGCAGCGAGGCCATGGGCGGCATCATCAACGTGATCACCAAGGACCCGGTGCTGGCGCCGCGCCTCAGCCTGGACCTGATGAGCACCACCTGGCAGGAGCACAACGCCGATGTGGGCTTCGCGCTGGGCAAGGGGAAGCTGCGCAGCCTCACAGGCATCAACGGTTTCGTGTACGACGCCCCGCGCGATAAGAACGGGGACGGGTTCACCGACCTCACCCTGCAGAAGCGTGTTTCCGTGTTCGAGAAGCTGACCCTGTTGCGTCCGGGGAAGCGAACGGCCAGCCTCGCCATGCGCGTGGTGGGCGAGGATCGCTGGGGTGGGGAGATGGACTGGAAGCCGGCCTTCGCGGGCGGGGACAGCCTCTACGGCGAAACGATCACCACGCGACGCTGGGAGCTGATCGGCCAGTACCAGCTGCCGTTCGCGGAGCAGGTGATGCTGCAGGTCTCGGCCAACGGCCATTACCAGGACAGCTGGTACGGCACCACGCCCTACGATGCGGTGCAGCGCGTGCTCTTCGGGCAGCTGTATTGGAGGCATCGGTATGCCGCACGGCACGATGTGCTCGCCGGCCTGGCCTACCGCAGCACCTTCTATGATGACAACACACCCGCCACGGCGATCGGGGAGGCCCCCCGTACGCGCAACAACGCGGAACGACGCCCCCTGCCGGGCCTCTTCCTGCAGGATGAATGGTCGGTGAGTGACCGCAGCGTGCTGCTCCTGGGCTACCGCCTGGACCACGACCGCGACCATGGCCTGGTGCACTCCCCGCGTCTGGCGTTCAAGCATGCGCCCAGCGGCCGCTTCACCCTGCGCGCCCATGCGGGCACCGGTTACCGGGTGGTGAACCTCTTCACCGAGGAGCATGCCGCCCTCACCGGCGCGCGCACCGTGGTGATCGCCGAGGACCTGCTGCCCGAGCGCTCGTGGAACGCCTCGCTCAATGCCGTGCGCAAGTGGCCGGACGAGAAGCGCTTCATCGGGCTGGACGCCTCACTCTTCGTCACGCGGTTCAGCAACCGGATCCTGCCGGACTACGACACCGACCCGGACCTCATCGTGTACCGCAACCTCGACGGGTACGGCATCGCCCAGGGCGCCAGCCTCAACGTGGAGGCCCGGCTCGGTCGCGGTTTCCGGGCGAA
Organism: Bacteroidota bacterium; assembly: GCA_963169595.1. Taxonomy (GTDB): domain Bacteria; phylum Bacteroidota; class Bacteroidia; order Flavobacteriales_F; family PHOS-HE28; genus PHOS-HE28. Next base: position 3,666 of record CAUJFM010000352.1, read on the forward strand.
CGCCGGGGCCACGTGGATGGACGTGTACACCCAGGAGGGGGGCCTGCGCGAGGACCAGTACTTCGCTCCGGAGTGGCAGGGCACCTTCGCGTTGAGCCAGGACCTGCCGCATCGCTTCACGGTGGACCTCACCGGCCAGTGGTACGGTCCCATGCGCCTGCCCGTGCAGCCCAACGACTTCCGCCCGGCTTACTCACCGTGGTACATGCTGCTGAACGTACAGGTGAAGCACCGGTTCAACGAGCGCTTCGAACTGTATGGCGGCGTGAAGAACCTGCTCGACTTCGTGCCGGCGGACCCGCTCATGCGCCCCTTCGACCCCTTCGACCGCACGGCGAACGACCCCGTCACCAACCCCAACGGGTACACCTTCGACACGTCCTACATGTACGCGCCGCTGCAGGGGGTCCGGGGCTTCTTCGGCGTGCGCATGACGCTGGAATGAGCGCGGCTACCTTTGCCGCCCGATGTACAAGCTGCTTCGTCCGCTCCTGTTCAGCCAGCAACCCGAGCGGGCACACCACCTCACCTTCAGCCTGCTCGAGCTCGCGCGGAACATTCCCGGCGCCATGGCCCTGGTGGGCGGCGCGAAGCCCCCGGTGGGCGCCGCCGTGGAGGTTATGGGTCTTCGCTTCCCTTCGCCGGTGGGGCTGGCCGCGGGCATGGACAAGGATGCGAAGCACGTGGATGCGTTGAGCGCACTGGGCTTCGGCTTCATCGAGATCGGCACGCTCACGCCGGTGGCCCAGTCCGGCAACGAGCAACCCCGGCTCTTCCGCCTGCCCGCCGACCGCGCGCTCATCAACCGCATGGGCTTCAACAACGGCGGCGTGGAGGCCGCGGTGGAGCGCCTGCGCAAGCGCAAGCCCGGCGTGATCGTGGGCGGCAACATTGGCAAGAACAAG
>CAUJFM010000353.1 GCA_963169595.1 Bacteroidota bacterium
TCCTGACCCGGTCCGCAACAGGCCCACAACGGCTCAACGCGGGGACGCAAGGCCTACCTGTACCGGCGTCATCCGCACAGGCCGGATGCGTGCGGCGATCGCATCGTGCACCGCCTCCTGCACCTTGGTGCGGATGCCCAGTTCGAGGAGCTTGTTCGTATCAGCCTTGGGATACACACGATTGCTGAGGAAGATGTACACCACCTGCTGCTCGGGGTCCACCCAGGCCATGGTGCCCGTGAAGCCCGTGTGGCCGAAACTGGCGTAGCTCACGCAGTCGCAGGTGGGCCCTTTGCCGTTGCGCGCCGGCTTGTCCCAGCCCAATCCGCGGCGGTTGCCCTGTCCATCGGGCTTGCAGAACTGGCACTTCGTGAACTCCTTCACCACCGTCTCGCTCAGGTAGCGCTTGCTTCCGTAGTAGCCTCCGTTGGCGAGCATCTGCATCACCTTGGCCAGGTCGTTGGCGCTGCCGAAGAGCCCGGCATGTCCGGCCACACCGCCCATCATGGCCGCACCGGGATCGTGCACATCGCCCCAGATCTGCCGCTTGCGGAACAGGGCATCGTCCTCGGTGGGGGCGATGCGCTGCTTGGGGAAGCGCTCCCAAGGCCGGTACCCCAGCGTGGTGGCCCCCAGCGGATCGTAGAACTGGGCCTTCACGTAGCGGTCCAGGGGGATGGCCGTCTGCCGCTCGATCACCTCCTGGAGGAGGTAATACCCCATGTCGCTGTAGACGTACTCCCCCTTCTGCCCCAACGGGGTCTGCAGCACCCAGGTGAGCAGGCTGTCGCGGTACTCGTTCCGCATGTAGAGCCCTTCGGCGATGCGCACGCTGTGCGTGGCCGTGGCGGAATCGCTCACCGCACCGGGCCGGAACCGGCCGTCCTTCATCAAGCGCGTGTAGAAGGGTACAAAGGCCTTGAGACCCGCCTGGTGGGTGAGGATGTCCCGCAGGCTCATCCGGGCGTGGGCGGTGTACCGGTCCTCCAGTTCGGGCAGGTAGTGTCCCAGTGGCTTGTCGAGGTCCACGAGGCCTTCGTCCACCAGCTTCATCAGGGCCAGCGTGGTGCTCGCCACCTTGGTGATCGAGGCCAGGTCGTAGAGGTCATCCGTGCGCACGGGTCGCTCCTTCGCATAGGTGGTATGACCATAGGCCTTGTTCAGCATCACCTGCCCTTCCACCGCCACGAGCACCTGGCAACCCGGATAGGCGCGTGCTTCGATCCCTCCCTTCACGATATTGTCCACCTCCGTGAGGTCGGCCGTGCGGATGCCAAGTCCCTCGGGCAACGTGTACCCGAAGCGGCGCAGCGGCCGCACATCGTGGCCATCACCCGCGGCGTAGAACGAGGAGGCCGTGATGGGCAGGCGTCCCGAGGCCCCCACCCCACCGAAGATGAGCTGCGCGGCGAGGTCCTGTGTATCGTCGGTCTCCTCGTAGGCCACCACCACGCTGGCCAGGTATTGCGAACCGTAGGCGCGGGTGAGGCGGTAGGGATTGGCGAACAGGGTGAAGATCGTGGGCTTGCGCGCGGCGATCTCGCGCACCACGTCCATGGCCGTCTCCGGGATGCCGAAGTCCTTGTTCACGCGATAGCTGGTGCCGTGCACGGAGACGATCACGCGGTCGAAGGATTCCAGACGGCGCATCAGGGCCGTGAGGCTGTCGCGCTTCACCGACTTGTCGCAGCGGAAGGTGGTCACATCGGCATAGCGCTTCAGTCCGCGCTGGAAGGCGTTGTTCAGACTGTCGCCGATCACCACGGAAGCGATCCGCGTCCGTTGCAGATCGGTGATGGGCAGGATACCCTTGTGATCGTTCAGCACGGTGAGCGACCGGGCGTAGAGCTCGCGGCGCAGCTGCAGCGCGCTCGTCGTGTTGAGGTCCGCGGCCAGGCCCTTCAGTTCCACCGGGGTGCGGCGGTCCAGCCCGGCCCACTCCATGGCGCGTAGCACCTTGAGGCCCTTGTGGTCGATCACCGCACGATCGATCTCGTTGGAATCCACCGCCTGACGGATCCGCGCGATGGCCTTCACCGGGTCCTGCGGGAAGAGCATGACATCGTTGCCCGCGAGCAGGGCGCGCAGTTCGATCTCGCCGGGCTTGTCGGCATTGGCCACGCCCTTCATGTTCAGCGCGTCCGTGAAGACGAGCCCCCGGAACCCGATGCGTTCCTCCAGCAGATCGCTCACCACCTGGCGGCTCAGGGTGCTGGGCTGGCCCTTGACGCTATCCAGCGCAGGCACTTCCAGATGGCCCACCATCACCGCGGCGAGGCCTTCATCCACCAACCGTTGGAAGGGGTAGAGCTCGAGGGAGTCGAGGCGGGTGCGGCTGTGTGCGATCACCGGCAGCGCGTAGTGCGAATCGCTCTCCGTGTCGCCATGTCCGGGGAAGTGCTTGGCCGTGGCGATGACACCGCCCTCCTGCAGACCGCGCATGTAGGCGATGCCCTTGCGCGCCACGTTCTCACGGTCCTCTCCAAAGCTCCGGTCGTTGATCACCGGGTTCGCGGGGTTGTTGTTCACGTCCACCACCGGACTGAAGCTCACATGCACGCCGAGCCGCTTCATCTGGCGGGCGATCTCCAGGCCCATCTCGCGGATGAGGGCCTCATCGGCGTGTGCCCCAAGCGTCATCTGACGGGGGAAGCGGATGGTGCTGTCGAGCCGCATGGCCAGCCCCCACTCCAGGTCCATGCCCAGCAGCAGCGGGGTGCGCGCCAAGGCCTGGTAGCGGTTCGTGAGCTTCGCCTGCCGTTCGGGGCCTCCCTGGAAGAAGATGAGCCCGCCGATGTTGCGGTCGCGCACCAGCGCCTCGATCTCCGCCTCGTGCGCGGCGCCCTTGTTGCTGTAGGCCGCCACCATCATCAGCTGGGCGATGCGCTCGTCCAGCGACAACGTGCTGAACACGGAATCGGCCCACGGGGTGACCGGCTCGAGGAAGGGCGGCGGCAGCGGGGCGGGACGGCCTTGCGGCGGAGTGCCACTGAAAGCGAACAGCCCCGCGCAGGCCACTGCGGCAAGGGTTGCGATGCGATGCGTCATGGACGACCCAAAGCTACCTGCACCCCGAGGGGGCTTCCCGTGCTGGGTCGGGGCTTTTATCCACAGGTCCATGCTTATCCGGGACACACCGATCGATGGGGCCGCTGGGGTAACAACGGCGGGGCGGCATACTTTTGCATGGACAACCTTCGTGCCGTGCGCCGCCCGCATTCCAACCGTCGTCCGTCCGCCTCAGGCCCGCTCGTGGCCGGGCCGCGCGTGGCCGCTCCCCGGGCGCACGCCTCCACCCTGAAGTCCGCGGGCCTGCCGCTGCGTTGAGATGGCCGACATCATCCGGCTTCTCCCCGACCATGTCGCCAACCAGATCGCCGCAGGCGAGGTGGTGCAGCGTCCGGCCAGCGTGGTGAAGGAACTGCTGGAGAACAGCGTGGACGCCGGTGCGGACCGCATCGTGCTGGTGGTGAAGGATGCGGGACGCACCCTGGTGCAGGTGACCGACAACGGCAAGGGCATGAGCCCCGGTGATGCCCGGCTGTGCTTCGAGCGCCACGCCACCAGCAAGATCCGGGTGGCCGACGACCTGGGGCAGGTGCGCACCAAGGGGTTCCGCGGAGAGGCCCTGGCGAGCATCGCGGCCGTGGCCCAGGTGGAGCTGAAGACCCGCGAGCACGACCAGGACCTCGGCACACGCGTGCTGATCGAGGGCAGCCGTGTTCGCGCACAGGACCCCATCGCCGGTCCGGCGGGCACCACCATCGCCGTGCGCAGCCTGTTCTTCAACGTACCCGCCCGGCGCCAGTTCCTCAAGAGCGACGGTGTGGAGCTGAAGCATGTGCTGGACGAGTTCCACCGCGTGGCCCTCGCCCACCCCGATGTCGCCTTCCAGTTCGTGCACAATGATCATGAGGAGTTCAACCTGCCGGCTGCCTCCACCTCCGGACTGCGGCAGCGCATCGTAGGGCTCTTCGGGCGGAAGTACGATGAGCGGCTGGTGCCCGTGGAGGAGGCCACCGATGTCGTGCGGGTGGCCGGCTTCGTGGGCAAGCCCGAGTTCGCCAAGCGCTCCCGCGGCGAGCAGTACTTCTTCGTGAACCACCGCTTCATCCGCAGCAGCTACCTGGAACATGCCGTGCGGAAGGCCTATGACGAGCTGGTGGCTCGGGAGAACTACCCCAGTTGGTTCCTGTACCTGGACATCGACCCCGCCCAGATCGACATCAACATCCACCCCACGAAGACGGAGATCAAGTTCCGCGATGACCGTGCGGTGTATGCCATCGTGCATGCGGCGGTGCGCCGTGCCTTGGGCCGCTTCAACATCACCCCCAGCCTCGATTTCGAGCCGGAGCCCGCGATCCTGGCGGGCATCGACTCCACGCCCAAGCCCATCCAGGCCTGGCGCCCGCAGGACCTGGGGGCCTTCACCGCCCCTCCGCGCCCCAGTGCGGCCGGCTGGCAGCAGCTGTTCCAGATGGGCATGGCCTCGCCCGTGGAGGAAGGACCGACCACCACGGTGATGCCCGCACGCACCCCGCCCGTGCGCGACCCCGACCTGGAACCCGGCGAACGGTCGGTCTTCCAGCTGCATGGCACCTACATCCTGACCCAGCTGCGCAGCGGCCTCATGGTGGTGGACCAGCACCGGG
>CAUJFM010000354.1 GCA_963169595.1 Bacteroidota bacterium
CGAACCCTGGGGTGTGGTGCCCCCGTTGGACAGGCCATGAGAAAACCACTCGAGAACCGCTTGACGATGTTCTACGCCGTCAAGCAGGTGTGCGAAAAGCACGCCGGTGCGTAGAAGCCAACTCAAAATGATCCTTTGGGCTCCGCCGGGGCCTTTTGCGCCCATCCTTCGTTGCTCAACCCTTACAGAGCGTCCTGCTATGCGCGGGTCTCGCGTCTCGGCTGGCCGCAAAATTCCTCCGGCTCGCTACCAAAGACCATTTCGAGATGGCTTCTGCGGGGACCTGCTCCCGTACGTGAACGCCTTCGACGAACTGAAGGTGAACCTGAAAGCGGTAGAGGACGCCATTGAACGGCAGGAGGTGAGCCTGGTGGGTTGAGAAGCCAACCCAAAATGACCCTTCGGGCTACGCCGGGGCCTTTTTCGGGCATCCGTCGTTGCTCAACCCTTACAGAGCTTCCTGCTATGCGCGGGTTTCGCGCCTAGGCTGCCCGAAAAAATCCTACGGCTCGCTGCCAAAAGCCATTTTGGGATGGCTTCTGGCGCTGGACAAGCGCACCAAGCGGAACGTGATGGTGAAGCGCACGCTGGCGCTGGCCAACAGCCTCTTCGCCCTGGCGGTGGACCGCAGCGACCTGCCGATGCAGGAGCGTGTGCGCTACTCGCGCAGCACGCTGGACCGTGGGCGCGATGCGGTGGTGGGCCAGCGGTGCCAGGCGGTGCATGCCGAAGGGATGGTCGCCATCGCCGACCTGGCGGCCTATGGTGTGGAGGCCGGTGCGCTGGACGCGCTGCAGGCGGCGATCGACGCCTATGTGGCCGCGATCGGCAGCCCGCGCACCGCACTGACGGTACGCAAAGGGGCCACGGCCGAGATGGCGATGCTGGTCAAGGACAGCATGAAGATCCTGACCGAGCGGATGGACAAGTTGATGACGGTGTTCGCGACGACCGCCCCGAAGTTCCACCAGGAGTACTTCGATGCGCGGATCATCGTGGACAACGGGTCACGGTCCACTGCACCGCAGGAGCCCGAGGCCCCCAGCGAGACCGCTGAAGCCGCCTGAGGACCGCTCCCTACCCCCCGAACTTGAAAAGCCCCGGCCATGTGCCGGGGCTTTTCAGTTGGGGATGGATGTTCGGCATACAGACGCGGCGTGGTGGCAGCCACCACCCTGACCCTACAACTTCACGAACTCCACCCGGCGATTATTGGCCTTGCCTTGAGGACCGTCATTCGGGCCTGCGGGGTTGCCTTCGCCCTTACCGTCCGTCTCCAAGCGGCCACCATCCACGGCGAACTCCTTGATCAAGGCCTCTCTGACGGCAGCAGCGCGGCGCTTGCTCAGCTCAAGATTGGCCGCCTCATCACCATCGCTATCCGTGTGGCCGATAATGCGCACCCGCACCGTTGCGTTCTCGGTGAGCACGGTGGCAATATCCTTAAGGGTACCATAGCTCTCTGGTTTGATGCGGTCACTGCCGCTGTCGAAGAGAATGCCGCGGGTGACCAGGCGCCCTTCAGTGATGAGCTTGTTGCGCGTATCCGGCGCACCGGCCGCCACCCGCAGGTCCTTCATGTACGCGGTACTGCCCTCGCAGCCACCGCCCTCCAGCAGGAAGCGATAGTTGATGCCCGGCTGGAAGGCCCGGGGGATGTCCCACACCTTCTCCTCGTTCAGGTATACCCGCAAGCGGGCCTTCTGGCGCCAGATGGAGACCTTGGCGAAGGGCGCGATGCCACGATGCACCAGCTGCATCTGCCCCTTGTCGTTGTTCATGATGGTCTGCCTGTCCACACCGGTCACCTCAACGCGCGTATTGCCTTGAGAACCACCGGCGCCCTGGGGATGCACGCTCACCTCCACACACCCGTGCTTCTCGGGGCGCAGGAGATTGGTGTTGTCATCGGCCACGAAGGCGGTGGTGAGGAAGGCACAGTAGTAGCTGAACTCCTCGCTGGTGGCCACCTCGAACTCAATGGTGCAATTCTCCGGCAGCACACCGAGGAACTCTGGATAGAAGATGCCTTCGCCGTTGAACTTGAGCCAGCGGCCCTCACGGCCCTCAATGGTGACCACTTCGCCGCTGCTGTTCGTGTTCCATCGCGCCGGGAAATCGCCCACGGCATCCTGGGTGAAATCCTCCAGGGCTATGATCTGCTCGCCGGGAACGAAGTCGAACTTGCTGTAGGCCTTCAGGGAACGGGGTGCGACGGCTGCACCAGCCGGAGCAGTGCTGCCTGAAGTGCCCTCCTCGGAGGCTGCTTCGGGAGAGCCTTCCGCCGTACCGGCCTCCTTGTCCTTGCCTTTGGTGGCCTCCCGGGTGCCTTTATCCACACCCTCTTCCGCCTTGTCGAAGCCCTTGTCGATGGTCTGGTCCGCCTTGCGCTCCAAGCGCTCCTTGGCCTTGCGCTCCAGTCGCTCCTGGAGGTCGAACTGGGCGTTGAGGATCACCGGCAGAAAGAACAGAAAAAGACCTGTGGTCGCAATGCGGAGAACGAGCTTTTCCATGGGCGCAAGATACCATGGATCCACAAAAACGCCCGACAACCGCCCTCCAATAAACGACGAACGGCCCTACGCCGCCAGCAACCGCCGCATGCGGGCGATCAGCTCCTCCTGGTCGTAGGGTTTCTGCACCAGCTCGTTGGCGCCGGTGCTGCGCACGGTGGCGCGCAGGTGGGGCAGCTCGTAGGCGGTGAGCACCAGGATGGGCGTGGTGATGCCGCGGCCGCGGAGGTCCTCCAGCAGGCTGAGGCCGTCCACATGGGGCAGGCCGAGGTCCAGCAGGATGAGGTCGGCGGGGTCGGCGTGGGCGATGTCGGCCAGGGTGCGGCCATCGCGCAGGGCGGTGACGCGCCAGCCAGCGAGCACGAGGCGCTTCTCCAACAGGGTGCGCACCAGGGCATCGTCCTCCACCAGGATCACATGGGCCATGGGCCTGATACGCGCAGCGCGCGGCCAGGGTTCCCGGCTCAGTCCAGCTCCAGGATGTGGTCGGTGCCGTCGGTGGTGGCCGGATAGACCATCATGAGCGACAGTTCGGGGAACTGCTTGTCCACGCGGCGCGGCAGCTGGTCCATGGCCAGGCTGTAAGAGATGGAGCGCGGGCGGGCGCTGACGAGGAGCACCAGGTCGGTGGACTGGGCGTGGCGGGCCAGGAGGGTCTCGGTATCGGCCTGCTCGGTGAGGGGTACCAGGGCGGGTTCGAAGGAGGAGCGCTGCGCCTTGGCCACCTCGAGCAGGGCGGCGTGGGTGACCGGTTCGGCCAGGACATCCACCTTGAGGCCCAGCTCCTTGGACAGGCGGTGCACCTTGGCCACCCATTGGCCGAAGCCCGGTTCACGCTCGGCCAGCGGCGGGCACAGCAGCAGGATGCGGCGGTGGGCGGGCAGCGGGCGGGTGAGGCGGGTGACGAGCAGCAGCTTGTGGTAGTTGCGCAGCAGGGTGTCGGTCTTGGGACCGAAGAGGCGTTCGAGGAGGGTGACGCGGTCGCTCCAGCCCAGCAGGATGATGTTGCTGTTCGACTCCTTGGCAGTGCGGATGATGCCGCCGGCGATGTTGTTGTCGATGGTGACCACCGTGTTGACGGAGGTGTCGCTGGCGGCGGCATAGCGGGCCTGGTCGGCGAGCAGGCGTTGCATGCGCGGGGCCCGGAGCTCGGCGCGCTCATCGTTCTCCACCACGTTCACCAGCGTGATGGGCTGGCGTGCGGCGCGGTCCTGCAGCATCACGGCCAGGTCGATGAGCGGTGGCACGGAGGCGGGCTCGGCGCAGGGGATGAGGATGCGGTCGCGCTGGGGCTCGGCGGCATCGCCCACGCGGGGCCGGTCCTGGTCGCCGGCGAGCACGATGCGCTTGGCGGCGGCCTCCGTGGCGAAGCTGGCCACCAGGCAGGTGATGAGGATGAGGATGATGGTGCCGTTGAGGATGTTCTCGTCGATGAGGCCGGCCTTGTAGCCCACCAGGATGATGGCGAGCGTGGCGGCGGCGTGCGAGCTGCTGAGGCCGAAGATGAGCTGGCGCTGCGGACCGGTGAAGCGGAAGACGAGCTGGGCGAGCAGAGCGGCGAGCCACTTGCCGGCGAGGGCCACCACGGTGAGCACGGCGGCCACCCACAGGGCGTTGGTGCCCTTGGTGAGCACGCGCACATCCACGATCATGCCCACGCTGATGAGGAAGAAGGGGATGAAGAGCGCGTTGCCCACGAACTCCAGGCGGTTCATGAGGGCGGAGCTGTGGGGGATGAGGCGGTTGAGGGCCAGGCCCGCCACGAAGGCGCCGATGATGGGCTCCACCCCGGCCACCTGCGCCAGGAAGGCGGCGAAGAACACGGCGGCGAGCACGAAGACGTAGTGCGAGGTCTTCTCGCTCTCCAGCCGGCTGAAGAACCAGCGCGCGATGCGGGGCAGCACCAGGAACATGAAGGCGAGGAAGAGCGCCAGGGAGGTGCCCAGGCGGAGCCAGAACTGCTGGTCCAGACCACCGTTCTCCGAGCCCATGATCACCGCGAAGAGCAGCAGCACGGCGGTGTCCGTGAGGATGGTGCCGCCCACGGTGATGGCCACCACCTGCTGGCGGCTGATGCCGAACTTGGACACGATGGGATAGGCCACCAGGGTGTGGGTGGCGAACATGCTGGCGGTGAGCAGGCTGGTGGTCTCGCCATAGCCCAGCACATGGCGCAGCACGGGGTAGCCCACCGCGAAGGGGATGGCGAAGGTGAAGAGGCCGAACCACAGGCTCTTGTTGCGGTGGCGCCGGAACTCGTCCATGTCCAGCTCCAGGCCGGCGATGAACATGATGTACAGCAGGCCGATGGTGCTGAAGAGCTCCACGGCACTGTTCTTCTCCAGGATGTTCAGCGCGTGGGGGCCGATGATGACCCCGGAGATGATGAGGCCGATGACGCCGGGCACGCGGAACTGGCGCAGCACCAGCGGGGCCAGCAGGATGATGAAGAGCACCACGCAGAACACCAGCACGGGGTTCTGCAGGGGCAGCGCGAACTCCTTGGCCAGATGCTGGAGGAAGTCGCTGAAGCCCATGGGTGCGGGATCAGTTCACCAGGGCCTTGAAGAGGTCGTTGCCGTTGGCGTAGAGCAGCAGGCCCAGCAGCAGGAACATGCCGATCATCTGCGCCACCTCCAGCACGCGCTGGTTGGGCGGACGGCCGGTGACCATCTCGTAGAGCAGGAAGACCACGTGGCCCCCATCCAGCGCGGGGATGGGCAGGATGTTCATGAAGGCGAGGATGATGCTGAGGAAGGCGGTCATGTTCCAGAACACCTGCCAGTCCCACGTGGGGCTGAAGAGCCCGCCGATGGCGCCGAAGCCGCCGATCTGGCTGGCGCCGCTGCGCGAGAAGAGGAGCTTGAGCGAGCGCACGTAGCCGCCCAGCGTTTCCACGCCGTAGGAGATGCCAGCAGGCACCGCCGTGATGAAGTTGTAGGACTCGTGCTCGAAGCGGAAGGCATGCCCGCGGGCGATGAGCGAGTCCAGGCCCATGGGTCGGGCACCGATGACGCCTTCGTCGGAGATGGTGAGCGGCACGCGCACGGTATCCGCGCCGCGCAGGGCGGTGAGCTCCACGGCCTCGCCCTTGTGCGTGCCCACGGCCCGGCGGAAGTCCTCGAAGTAGAGGGTGGGCTCGGCGTTGACGGCCAGCAGGCGGTCGCCCACCTGCAGGGCGCTGCCAGCGGCGGGCAGGCCGGGCTCCATGGCGGCGATGTAGAAGGGCAGGCGCACGGCGAAGAGCTGCTTCTCGCCGCTCGCGAGAATGCTGTCGTGCACGGCGGGGCTCAGCACAATGTCCTGGCGCGTGCCGTTGCGCTCCACGGTGAGGGTGCGCGCCTCGTCGATGAGGATGGCCTTGGTGACCTCCTCCAGGGTCTTCGGGGTGCGGCCATCGATGGCCAGGATGCGGTCACCGTCCTGCACGCCCTGGGCCTTCATCACCTGGCTGGGGTGCACGCCGTACACCACGCTCTCCAGCGGCAGGTGGTCGCGCCCCCAGGCCCACAGGATGCCGATGTAGATGGCCATGCCCAGCAGCAGGTTCACCGTGACGCCGCCCACCATGATGATGAGGCGCTGCCAGGCGGGCTTGCTGCGGAACTCCCACGGTTCGGCGGGCTTGGCGAGCTGGGCCTTGTCCATGCTCTCATCGATCATGCCGCTGATCTTTACGTAGCCACCGAAGGGGATCCAGCCGATGCCGAACTCGGTGCCCTTCCAGTTCTTCTTCCACAGGGAGAACCAGGGGTCGAAGAAGAGGTAGAACTTCTCCACGCGGGTGCCGAAGAGGCGCGCGGGGATGAAGTGGCCCAGCTCGTGCAGCACCACGAGGATGCTGAGGCTCAGGATGAGCTGTGCGCCTTTGATCAGGATCTCCATGCGGAAAGGGTGTGCTCACGGGCCAGGCGCCGGGCTTCGGCATCGCTGGCCTCCAGGTCGGGAAGCGTGGGCGCGTTGATGTGGGGTACGGTGGCGAGGCAGTGGGCCACGAGGTCGCTCATCTCCAGGAAGCCGATGCGGTCCTGCAGGAATAGCTCCACGGCCACCTCGTTGGCGGCGTTGAGCACACAGGGCGCGTTGCCGCCGGTGTCCAGCGCCTCCAGGGCCAGGGCCAGGTTGCGGAAGGTGTCGAGGTCGGGTGGCTCGAAGGTGAGCGCCGGGTAGCGGGCGAAATCGAAGCGGGGCCAGGTGGTGGCCAGGCGCTCCGGATAGGCCATGGCGTACTGGATGGGCAGCTTCATGTCCGGCAGGCCCATCTGCGCCTTCATGCTGCCATCACGGAACTGCACGATGCTGTGGATGATGCTCTGCGGGTGGACGATGATCTCGATCTGCTCGCGCTTCAGGTCGAAGAGCCACTTGGCCTCGATGGCCTCCAGGCCCTTGTTCATGAGGCTGGCGCTGTCGATGGTGATCTTGGCGCCCATGTCCCAGTTGGGGTGCTTCAGCGCCTGCGCCTTGGTGACGGTGGCGAGCTGCTCGCGGGTGCGGCCGCGGAAGGGCCCGCCGCTGGCCGTGAGCACGATCTTCTCGATGGGGTTGTGCCACTCGCCGGCCAGGCACTGGAAGATGGCACTGTGCTCGCTGTCCACCGGGTAGATGTTGACCCCTTTGGCGCGCGCGGCGGCGGTGACCAGTTCACCGGCCACCACCAGGGTCTCCTTGTTGGCCAGGGCGATGGTCTTGCCGGCCTCGATGGCGGCCAGCGTGGGGCGCAGCCCGGCGTAGCCCACCAGCGCGGTGAGCACCAGGTCGATGCCCTCCATGGTCACGGCCTGCTCCAGGGCCTCCGGGCCCGCATAGACCTTGATGCCCTTGGGGAAGAGGGCCTCCTTCACCAGCTCCAGCTTGGCGGGGTCGCCGATCACCACGGCGTTGGGGTTGAATTCCAGCGCCTGTTGGATGAGCAGTTCCACGCGATTGCCGCAGGTAAGCAGCTCCACCTGGAACCGGTCGGGCTGGTCGCGGACCACATCCAGGGCCTGCGTGCCGATGGAGCCGGTGGAGCCGAGGATGGCGAGTTTTTTCATGCGGTCGGGAGCCCGTCACCACCCGAGGTCCAGGGACCGGGCTCGGCAACAAGGGTGCAAAGATCGCGCTTCACCGGCGAAGTGACGCGGCCTCGCCATGGGGCGGTGGGAAGTGGGCCGGCCTAGCGCTTGGCCGCCGCGCGACGCAACCGGTCGTTTATGGCCCGGCCCAGTCCGTGGTCCGGGAACACCTCGGCCAGGATCACGTCGACATCGCAGGCATCCAGCGTCCGCAGGGCCGCGAAGAGGTGACGAGCGGCCTCCTGCAGATCGCCCGCAGGGGAGAGCACCTCGCAACGGGCGGCCTCGTAGGGCGTGGTGAAGCTGATGACGCCCACCCTGCCCGCGTGCTGGGCCAGCAGCGCGGGAATGTCCCCGATGTACACCGGTCGGCGCGGGGCATAGTGGCTTTCCAGCATGCCGGGCGCCACAGGCAGCACCTGCTTCACGGCGGGCTCCACGCGGCCGATGACCGCTTCGATGGCCTCCACACCAATGCCTCCGGGCCGGTAGAGACGCCAGGCACCGGCGTCCCACCCCAGAATGGTGGACTCCACCCCCACGCTGCAAGGGCCGCCATCCAGGATGTAGGGCACCTTCTCCCCCAATTGATCCGCCACGTGCTGGGCCGTGGTGGGGCTCACATACCCGAAGGGATTGGCGCTGGGAGCGGCCAGGGGGAACTCAAGCTGGCGCAGCAGCTCGAGCGTGAGGGGGTGTGCCGGCATGCGCACACCCACGGTGTCGAGACCGCTGGTGACGATGTCGGGTACCACAGCCTGTTTGGGAAGCACCAAGGTGAGCGGCCCGGGCCAGAAAGCGTCCATGAGGGCCTCGGCGCCAGGGGGCAGCTCGCGGGCCACACGGTGCACATCCTCCCGACGGCCGATGTGCACGATGAGCGGGTCGAAGCTGGGCCGCTGCTTGGCGGCAAAGACCTGGAGCACCGCCGCGTCATCGAAAGCGTTCGCGGCAAGTCCGTAGACCGTTTCGGTGGGGATGGCCACGATATCACCATTGCACAACAGCGAGGCGGCTTGCTCCGGATCGGTGCCGATCGTGGACGAAGGATGTGGATGTATCACAACAGACGCAAGCCTTCCACGCGCTGGAAGTGCTTTTGATTCAACGTGACCAAGGGCAGATCATGGACGATGGCCGTGGAAGCGATGAACAGGTCAGCCATGCCAATGGAGCCGGCACCGCGCCTACGGATGCTCTGTTCCAACCGTACGGCCTCATCGGCGACGCGATCATCGAAGGCATGGATAACGAATGACTCAAGCAGGTCATTCCAGAACCTTCGTTGCGGAACCGTAGCCCCGACCATGATCTCAAAACGTGTCAAGGCCGATATCCTTGGCAGAACCCCGCTGTGGGTGCGCCTATAAAGGGTGCTTGCTTTCTTGTCCTTGCATCGGAAATGTTCGATCAGGACCGACGTATCGAACAAGGCCTCCCTCATCGCCATGCATCGATGGCCTTGCGCACCTCCTCATACCGCTTGGCCTGGGCATCGGTGATGGTCGGAGCCTTCAACAACAGCTCTTCCAAGGCCTTGCGCCTCGCCTTGTCGTCCTTGGACAACCAGGCCTGCAGCTTGGCGCGTTGCTCCTCCGGCAGTTGCAGGATCAGCCGCATCAGTTCGGCAAGGCCGATGTCGAGCTTCATTTCCATGGCTTCAAAGATACGCTCGTGCATGGGCCCTTCTTGAGGCTGAACAGCCCCCCATCTCACCGGCTACTCATCCAAAACACACTCCACATAACCCTGCAGCATGGCCACGCGGCCGACCGCTCAGCATTCCGGTCCCATGGTCACGATCGCTCCGTGGTGATCGCGTTCACATCCGCCCGCACATGCACCGAGCGGCCACTCCGCCCCCACCTGAGGGGTTTGTGCAACTTCGCACCCATGCGCCGCCTGCCGCTTTACTGGGGGGTCCTGTTCCGACTGCTGCTGCTTGGCCTGGGTACGGGTCTTCTCTTCCGCACGGCCCTGCTGGTGCTGCACACCGACCAATGGCGCGACGCCTCGCGCACGGACATGCTGCTGGCGTTGTTCGACCGCGGGCTGCTCTTCGACCTGTACGTCTGCTCGTGGATGTTGGTGCTGCCCGCGTTGGTGCTGGGGGTTGCACATGCCGCGGGCGGAACACGGCCCCGCGCCTGGGCCCTGGCGCGCTGGACCTTCACCGTGCCCTTCCTGGTGTGGCTCTTCCTGGCGTGTGCCGATGTGCCCTACTTCGACTACACCAACATGCGGATCACGGATGCCGCGTTGATCACGCTGCATGATCCGGTGCAGGCGGCGAAGGAAATGGCGACCACCCCCGCCTACCTCGGCATGCTGCTGCTCTTCACCGGGCTGGGCTGGCTGCTGGTGCGTGGGCTCGGCCGCCTGTTCCGGGCGCCTGTCCACGTGGATGCTGCGCGCACCCCACTGCGCTGGGCGCTGCTGCCGGTGCCGCTGGCGCTGCTGTTCCTGGGCATGCGGGGTTCGGTGGACCCCGACGACCATCCCTTGGTAGCGCAGGACGCCTTCTTCAGCGATACGCCCTTCCTGAACCAACTGGGCACCAATGCCGCCTTCAGCTTCATCGAAAGCCTCACACAGGACCATGTGGAACTGGTGCCGGCCGATGAAGCGATCGCCCGCGCACGGCAGGCACTGCAGATCGCTGACCAGCGCTATGCATCGCCCATCGCGCGGTCGGTGACCTACCCGGGCACCGCACTTCGCCGCCATGTGGTGCTGATCCTGGTGGAGAGCCTGAGCGCGCAACGGCTGCATCGGTACGGGCATCCCCAGTGGCTGATGCCCGAGCTGGAGCGCCTGATGGATTCCTCGCTGGTGATGGACCGCTTCTACTCCAGCGGCATGCATACGGCGAACGGCATCTTCAGCAGCCTGTACGGACTGCCACCCATCGGCGCACAGCATCCCATGATGCACCCCGCCATGACCGCGCAGCGCTTCCACGGGCTGCCGGGCACCCTGCGCGACAATGGCTATCACACCAGTTTCATCTGCCCGGGCGATCCACGCTTCGACAACCTGAACGGGATGCTTCCCGTGAACGGTTTCGACGAGCTGCTGTCCGAGGCGGACTTCCCCGCCACCGATGCGCGGAACAGCTGGGGGGTTACCGACCATGCGCTGTATGGCATGGCGCTCCGCAAGGCCGACAAGCACCACCAGGAGCGGAAGGAGCCGCTCTTCCTTACGCTGCTCACCGTGAGCAGCCACAAATGGACGAAGGCACCGGAGGACATCCCCGGTTTCAGTCCGACCAGCACGGTGGATGAGGAGGCGGTGTACGAATATGCCGATCGCGCCCTGGCGGACTTCCTTGCCGAGGCCCGCACGCGACCGTGGTTCGACAGCACGCTGTTCGTGATCGTGGGGGACCATGGGCAGGCCTTCGACCCGGTCCACGAGGTGCCCCTGGCCTATCACCATGTGCCGCTGGTGATCCATGCGCCGGCCTTTATCGCACCCGGCAAGCTGCCCGGCTATGGCACCCAAGTGGACCTGCCCGCGACCATCCTTGGCCTGTTGCGCATCCCCCATGTGGACAATACGCTGGGGAGGGACCTGACCACCGGCGGTCATGCGGCCGCCTTCTTCTGTTCGGACCACCGGATCTGCGCGATCAACGATGACGGCTACCGCATCCGCGACCGTGGCACCGTGCGGCTCTATGATCCGGGGAGCAGGAGCGCGGCGGACATCAGCCGCGACCACCCCCTGCTGAACGACAGCTTGGGCCGCTATGCCGAGGGCATGGTGCAAGCGGCCCAAGCACTGATCGAGCGGAGGCTCGCCGGCCGGGATGGTCTGCGTCCGTTGAACGCCGAACAGCCCTAACTTGGACGTGATCCCAACTGCGCATGATGGACCGTCGCCGATTCCTCCGCACCGCCTGCCAAGCCTGCGCTGCGCTGGCCGTGGTGCCCGCCGTGGCCTCCTTGGAAAGCTGCTCCAGCGGCAAACCCCTCGCCGTGGACAACGGCACGTTGAACATCCCCCTGAGCGACCTGAGCAAGAGCGGCACCACGGTGGTGCGGGCCCAGGGGCTGGGCGCCAAGCTGATGGTGGTGCGCCGCGATGATGGCTCGTACACCGCGCTGCTGCTGAACTGTCCGCACAAGAACGGTCCGGTGAAGGAGAAGGGCGGCGTGCTCACCTGCGACTGGCACGGCAGCACCTTCGACAGCGAAGGCAAGGTGACCAAGGGGCCCAGCAAGCAGGACCTGAAGCGTTATCCGGTGACCGTGGAGGGCGACCAGTTGCGCGTGGCGGTGGGGTGATCACCCCAGCCTCGTCGTTCCAGGAACGACCATTACGCGTAACCTCGCTCCCGATGCGACAGGCTATTTCAGCGGAAGCCTTCGAACGCGGGCCACGCCATTGGTCATTGCGATCAATGCGCCAGCGTTCAACTCCTGGCTGAACTGGGCCAGCACGCGGATGACAGGGTCCAGAAGATGCTCAGCTGCCGTATCCCTCTCCCGTACGATGATCACACTGGGTGCGTGCTCGTTCGAAGCGAACAGCAGGTCACCAAAGTCAAGGTCGTGCGTGAGGATGACGCAGCCGTTCTGCCTTGCCCACTGGGCGATCGAGGCATCAAGTGCCCTCGGGTCCCCGACCTGCGACCAGTGAACGGCATCGTGACCCGCTTCCATGAGGCCAGCGACCAAGTCCGGCGGCAGGCACATGTCCACCACGACCCTCATGCCCGTTCAATGGGCAGGTCCTGATCGTTCGTCAGCATCATGGCGTAGTTCAACGCCGCGGTGATGTCCTCGTCCTCGAGATACGGATACATCGCCAACACCTCCTCCCTGCTCTTCTTGGATGCCAATAGGCCGATCACGGTGCCGACCGTTATCCGCAAGCCGCGGATGCACGGACGACCACCCATCTTCCCCGGTTCGATTGTGATGCGGTTTGCGACCTCCATGAACCAAAGTTAACCCGCCGGTCGGTAGTCCATCAACCCCTCCACATACCGCCGGTCGTTGGCCAGCCGCGGCACCTTGCTCTGCGCATCGTTCATGCCCCGGGCCTTCATCCACGCGGCGAAGCCGCCACGCGCCACGCTCGCGATCACCAGCGGCTGCAGCACCTTGCCGGTGATGAGGTCCTTGTAATAGGGATTGCGCTTCTGCAGGGCCTCGTCCATCGCGGCGGCGAACCGGGGCATGTCCACCGGTGGTGCAGCGAACTCGATGTGCCACTCGTGGTACGGGAGCCCGCCGTTCGGGGGGGCCAGCTGCGGCGCCACGGTGAACTCGGCCACCTCGCACGGGACGGCGGCGATGGCGTCCTTCAGCGCGCCCTCCACCTCTTCGGCGATCACGTGCTCGCCGAAGGCACTGGTGAAGTGCTTGGTGCGGCCGGTGACCTTGATGCGCGGCGGGGTGAGCGAGGTGAACTTCACCGTATCGCCGATCTCGTAGCCCCAGAGACCGGCATTGGTGTAGAGCACCAGCGCGTACTGCGTGTCCAGCTCCACCTCGGCGATGGAGCGCGGGCGACGGTCGTTGCCCTGCATGGGCACGAAGCCGAAGTAGATGCCGTTGTCCAGCACCAGCAGCAGACCATCGTCATTGTCCTTGTCCTGGTAGGCGATGAAGCCCTCGCTGGCGGGGAAGAGCTCCACGCTGGGCACACTGCCGCCGATGAGCGCCTCCATGCGGCTGCGGTAGGGCGCGTAGTTCACGCCACCGTACACGAAGAGCGAGAAGTGCGGGAACACTTCCTGGACCGTGGCCTTGCCGGTGCGGGCCAGCAGCCGCTCGAAGTACATCTGCACCCAGGCGGGGATGCCGCTGATGAGGCGCATGTCCGCGGACATCGTTTCGCCCACGATGGCCTCCACCTTCGTCTCCCAGTCGGGGATGCTGTTGGTGGCGAAACTGGGCATGCGGTTCTTGAGCAGGTAGGCGGGCACGTGGTTGGCCACGATGCCGCTGAGGCGCCCGATGGGGATGCGGCGCGAGCGGTCGAGCACCGGGCTGCCCTGGAGGAAGATCATCTTGCCATCCACGAAGTCGGCACGGCCACTGTGGGCGATGTAGGCCAGCAGGGCACGGCGGGCGCTGCCGATGTGGTTGGGCAGGCTCTCGGTGGTGATGGGGATGTACTTCGCACCGCTGGTGGTGCCGCTGGTCTTGCAGAAGTAGAGTGGCTTGCCAGGCCAGAGCACATCATCCTCCCCGAACAGGATGCGGTCCATGTACGGCCTGAAGCCTTCGTAATCGCGCAGCGGCACGGCCTGCACCAGGCCTTGATGGTCGCGCACCTCATGGATGCGGTGCTCGCGCCCGAAGGTGGTGTCCCCGCCGAAGCGCACGAGCTGCTGCAGCACCGCCTGCTGCGTGGCCACGGGGTCCATAGCGCGGCGCATCACCGCGTTGGTGACGAAGCGGGCATAGGGCTTGGCGATGGCGGACTTGAGGCTCATGGCAAGTGTCAGGGTTCAAGTGACAAGGGGCAAGGGTTCAAGAGCGTGTGGCCTTTGTTGTTCCGTGTCACTTGCCGATCGAGCCCTGTCACTTGAACACCATGTAGGCCTGCGGGTCCACGGGCTCGCCCTTGTGCCAGAGCTCCAGGTGCAGGTGCGGCCCGGTGGTGAGCTCACCGCTGTTCCCTACGATGGCGATGGCCTCCCCGGCCTTCACGCGGTCGCCGATCTGCTTGAGGAGCACACTGTTGTGCTTATACACGCTCACCAGGTCGTTGGTATGCTGCACCTGCAGCACATGGCCATCGTTGGAGGTCCAGCCGGCGAAGACGACCGTCCCGGCCTGGCAGGCCTTCACGGCGGCATCGGCCTGGGAAACGATGTCGATGCCAAAATGGCCCTGGGTACGGTCGAAGGTGCTGGTGACCACGCCGCGGAGCGGTGGGAAGAAGATCATGCCGGCGAGGTCGCGCACCGCCCCGGCCGGCCGGCCCTCCTGCAGGTCGTAGGCCTCCTCCTGGGCCAGACGCGAGCGCAGCAGGCTGTCCCGAAGGCCCGGCGCCAGGTCCGATGCACCGGGCACCGTGGTGAGCGGAACGCTGAGCTGGGCACTGTCGGCAGGCAGTTCACCGCGCAGCACCGCCCGCAGGTTGTTCAAGTACAGGTCGCGCACCCGCAGTTGGAGCTCGAGCGAATCGGCCTTGAGGGTGCTGCGGTAGGCGTTCAATTTGGTCTCCTGGTCGGCATAGCCGGGGATGTACCGCTTCAATGGGGTGAGCACGATGACCGCCGTGACCAGCAGGCCATGGAGCGTGAAGGCGCCGATGGCCACCAGCAGCACGTTCAGCCGGTTGAGGCGCACGCTGAAGCGCTCCTCGAAGGTGGTGTCGTCGATCATGACCACCCGGTATCTGCTGCGCAACTTCCGCAGCCATGCCGGGCGTCCA
This sequence comes from Bacteroidota bacterium, assembly GCA_963169595.1. Classification (GTDB taxonomy): domain Bacteria; phylum Bacteroidota; class Bacteroidia; order Flavobacteriales_F; family PHOS-HE28; genus PHOS-HE28. Next base: position 14,972 of record CAUJFM010000354.1, read on the forward strand.
CCACCCTTCGCCTTCGACCCAACCACCTTGGCCATGCCACAAAGGTGGCGATCCGTGGTGGGCGGATGAAATATCTTCGCCCGTTCGCAGTTATCCACACCGTACCCGGTGGCACACCTCCGTTCATACCGCTCCCTGCTGCCGGGCCTGCTCGTGCTGCTGTTCATCTCCTGCTCCCAGGAGAAGGACGCCTTCCTGAACCGCACCTTCCACCGGCTCACCGCACGGGACAACGGCTGGTTCAACGCCAACGAGAAGCTGAAGGAGGTGGTGACGGGCATCGAGGATGCGCATGTGGACAATTACGACGAGGTGCTGCCGCTCTTCGTTTACGGCACGGACGAACAGGCCAAGGCGGCGATCCCCGACCTGGAGAAGTGCATTGACAAGTGCTCCACGGTCATCGACCGCCACAGCATGGACATCAAGGGCAAGGAGCGGAACACCTGGATCGATGATGCGTGGTTCGTGATCGCCAAGAGCCACTTCTACAAGCGCAACTATTACGAGGCGGAGCGCGGCTTCGCCTACATCGCCAAGCGCTACAAGGACGAGAACCGGCAGTGGGAAAGCCTGGTGTGGACCGCCCGCACGGCGATCGTGCTGGAGCAGTACGCCAAGGCGCAGAGCGCGCTGGACCAGTTGCAGGACATGAAGAAGCCGCCCAAGGACCTGGACGTGGCGGAGCTGAGCGCAGTGTATGCCGAACTGAACCTGAAGCGGGGGAAGATCGATGACGCCATCATGCACCTGGAGCGGGCCGCGCCCAACGCCGAGCGCAAGCGCGACCGGGTGCGGTGGTCCTTCATCCTGGCCCAGCTCTACGAAGGGAAGGGCTATGAGGAGAAGGCCATCGCGCAGTACGGCCGGGTGATGAAGATGTCGCCCCCGTACGAGATGGCCTTCCATGCGCAGATCTTCCAGGCGCTGGCCTTCAACAAGGGCGACAGCAAAGCCCTGCGCCAGAAGCTGAACCGCATGTTGAAGGACCAGAAGCACGTGGACCACTTCGACATGATCCACTACGCGCTGGCCGAGCTGGACCTGAAGGAACGCAAGAAGGAGGAGGCCATCGCCCACCTGAAGACGAGCACCCGGGTGAGCACCACGGACCAGCGCCAGAAGGCCAAGAGCTTCCTGCGCCTGGCGGACATCCGCTTCGAGGACCGCGACTACCGCGATGCACAACAGTATTACGACAGCACCAGCGCGCTGCTGGCCGAGGAGCATGTGCGCTACGACGAGGTGGAGACCCGGGCCAAGGTGCTGGGCAAACTGGTGGAGCAGCTGGAGATCATTGAGCGGGAGGACAGCCTGCAGGCCTTGTCATCCCTGAGCGAGGAGGACCTGGAGCGGAAGATCCGGGACATCATCAAGGACCGGGAAAAGGCCGAGGAGGAACGTGCCCGCGCCGAGGAGCTGGCCCGTTCCACCGAGGTGCCCGCCACAGCCCCGCGCCCTGCAGGCGTCGGTGGGCGTGGGGCCTGGTACTTCTACGACCCCCAGCAGATCGGGCGGGGCCTGACCAACTTCCGCAAGAAATGGGGCAACCGTCCGCTGGAGGACAACTGGCGGCGCAAGGACAAGACCGTGGTGCTGGCCGACAAGCCGGAGGGCGAAGAGGGCGAGGAGGAAAAAGAGGGCGGCAAGGATACCGGGGAACCCTCGTGGAAGGACCCCTCCACCTACGGCAAGGACATTCCGCGCGACATCGAGGCCATGAACGCCTCCAACGCGCTGATCTGCGAAGCGCTCTACGTGAGCGGGATGATCTACAAGGAGCAGCTGAAGGACATCGACAACGCCATTGAGAGCTTCGAGGTGCTCAACGGCCGGTTCGAGGATTGCCGGTACACCCCGGAAAGCCACTACCAGCTGTACCGCATCTACCTGGAGAAGGAAGCCAACGGCTGGGTGGACCTGATGGGCGGCAGCGGCTCGCAGACCTATGCTACCATCATCCTGGAGCGCTGGCCCGACTCGGAGTTCGCGCGGCTGGTGCGCGACCCCAACCTGATGATGGGCGATGAGGTGCGCCGCCGCGAGGAGGAGGCCGCCTACCGGGAGGCCTACCGCCTCTACCGGCAATATGCCTACAGCTCCGTGGTGGGGATGTGCGAACGCGTGATCCGCGAGGAACCGCGGAACCACTTCCGCGCCAAGTACCTGATGCTGAGGGCCCTGGCCATGGGCGGCCTGCGCGACATGAACGGCTTCCGCACCGCCCTGCAGGATGTGAAGACCCAGTTCGCCGGCACCGAGGAGGCCAAGGCGGCGGACGACCTGCTGGCCGCGTTGGATGGGGCCGGCGGGGGCAAGTCGGCCCCCACCCCACCCGCTGGTCCGGCCTACACGATGGACAATGGCCAGCACTACTACATGGTGGTGTTCCCCAACGCCGGCACCAACATGGCCACGATCAAGGCCCGGCTGTCCGACTTCAACCGCACCTACATGCCCGGCACCACGCTGGACGTGACCAACAGCTTCCTGGACACCGACCGGCAGGTGGTGCTGATGCAGCCGCTGCCCAGCAAGGCCCTGGCCATGGAGCTGCACAACCTCTTCACCACGGACCGCACGAACCTGGCAGGCATCAACGACAAAGGGTACCCCGCCTTCCCCATCACCCCGGCCAATTACACCCTGTTGTACAAGACGAAGGACGTGGACGGCTACCTGCAGTTCTTCCAGCAGAATTACCTTGGCCGTCAGTAGGATAAGTGCCTCATCCGGCTATCTTTGTCCGGAACCCAGTTGAACCCATAGCCCAGGGACCATGTTCCGAAGCGAAAAACCCGCCGCCCCCATGAACAAGCCTGCAGAGCCCGTCAGCCCCGGCAAGATCAACAGCATCATGGAGGGCACCTCCATCGTGGGCGAGGTCAATTCGGATAGCAACATCCGCATCGACGGCCGCATCAAGGGCACGGTGACGGCCAAGGGCCGCGTGATCGTGGGCCAGAGCGGGGTGATCGAGGGTGAAGTGGTGTGCCAGAGCGCGGATGTGGAAGGCACCGTGCTGGGCCGCGTGAACTGCCAGGACCTGTTGAGCCTGAAGGCCACGGCCAAGTTGCAGGGCGACATCAACACCAAGAAGCTGGCCATCGAGCCGGGAGCTGTCTTCACCGGCAACTGCAGCATGGCCGGCGGTGTGGTGAAGGAGATGGACCCCGCCCGCCTGCGCAGCGAGAACGCCCAGCGCCCGGAGCCCGCACAGGCCGCCCGCTGATCCATGTCCGCCACGGCCCGGGGCCAAAGGACCTTCCTGCTGCCCGTGATCCTCTTCGCTGCGGTCTGCGCCGCGGTGATGTTCCTGACCCTTCGGTTCGCGGAACTTCCCGCATCCGGCCTGTTCTGGGGCATGCTGGCGTGGTTCACTGTGCTGACCCTGGTGCTGCATGCCTGGCAGGAAGGCGGCCAGGGCGTTGACCCCAAGATCTTCGTACGTCGCTTCATGGCCGGACTGGTCATCAAGATGATGCTCTCGCTGCTGGCGCTGGTGGTGCTGCTGGTGGTGCTCCCGAAGGAGCGCCTCGTGCCGGCCGCCATCACCTTCGTGCTCCTGTACCTCGCCTTCCTGGGCTTCAGCACCGCGCGCTCCGTGGGGTTGATGCGCCGCAACGCCCGGCCATGAGCCCGGCCCCGGACCCCCGGAAGGCCCGCGACCAGTACGCCGGCTATCTCCGGTACACGGGGCTGGGACTTACCATGGTGGGCATCATCCTGGCCTTCACCTACGCGGGCTGGTGGCTGGACCAGTGGCTGGCCTGGCGCTTCCCCCTGTTCACCATCCTGCTGGCCCTGCTGGGGGTGACGGGTGCCATGATCCACCTGTTCAGGGAAACGGGGAAGCGGTAGTCAACCGCGGAATTTTCCTATTCGATCGTGAGTTCTACCTTTGCGCCCGCATTGCGGGGGGTATCACCCTGCTTGAACGTGATGAAAGCCTTGATCCGCGCCACCTTCCTTGTGTTCAGCGTGTTGTTCGCGGGGGTGGCGATGGCGCAGCACGAAGGCCACGACCACGCCACCGACAGTGCCCATGCCACCACGTCGAGCGATGCGCAGCTCGCCGCCGAGGACGTGAACGAGGTGCACGCCACCACGCACGGTGACGAGGGCCACGCCAAGTTCAATCCGGGGGAGATGATCATGGGCCACGTGACGGACGAGCACGGCTGGCACCTGTGGGGCCACACCTCCCTCCCGCTCCCCATCATCATCTACAACACCGAGCGCGGCCTGAGCGTGTTCAGCAGCGCGCACTTCGACCACGGGCACAAGACCTACGGCGGCTACATGCTGCACGAGGGCAAGGTGGTGGCCACCACGGCCGCCGATGGCACCGATGTGCACGCCGCCACCATCGACGAGGCGCTGACCGCGGCCACCTGGGACGTGAGCATCACCAAGAACGTGCTGGGCATGCTGGTGAGCATCGTGCTGATGCTGGTGATCTTCATGAGCGCCTCCACCCACTACCGCACGAACGGTGTGGGCGCCCCGAAGGGTGTGGCCCGCTTCGTGGAGCCGATCATCCTCTTCGTGCGCGATGATGTGGCCAAGGCCAACATCGGTCCGCACTACGCGCGCTTCATGCCCTTCCTGCTCACGGTCTTCTTCTTCATCCTCATCAACAACCTGATGGGGCTGATCCCGATCTTCCCCTTCGGCGCCAACGTGAGCGGCAGCATCTCGGTGACCTTCGCCCTGGCGGCCATCACCTTCATCCTGACCCTGATCCACGGCAACCGCCACTACTGGGGCCACATCCTGGCGATGCCGGGCGTGCCCAAGCCGGTGCTGCTGATCCTCACCCCGGTGGAGATCCTCGGGGTGTTCCTGCGGCCCTCCATCCTGATGATCCGTCTCTTCGCGAACATCACGGCGGGCCACATCATCGTGCTGAGCTTCTTCGCCCTCATCTTCATCTTCGGTGAGATCAACGCCGGGCTCGGCTGGGGCGTGAGCATCTTCAGCCTGCTCTTCACCGTGTTCATGACCATGCTGGAACTGCTCGTGGCCTTCATCCAGGCCTTCGTGTTCACCTTCCTGAGCGCGATGTACCTGGGTTCCGCCATCGAGGAGCCCCACCACCACTGAGAACCATCCGCAAACCCAAACAACCGTCAGACATGTTCCTCTCGATCCTCCTGGAAGCCGCAGCCAACGCCCACTTCGGTTTCGCCGCCATCGGTGCTGGCATCGCTGCTCTCGCCGCCGGCATCGGCATCGGTCGCATCGGTGGTGACGCCATGCAGGCCATCGCCCGCCAGCCCGAGGCCACCAACGACATCCGCGCCAACATGATCCTGGCCGCCGCTCTGGTGGAAGGTGCCGCCATGTTCGGCATCGTCGTGGGCCTGCTCGCCATGGTGCTCTGAGCCACGGCCGGTCGAAACCTGATCATTCCCCATGCTGATCCAATTCTCCTTCGGCCTCATCTTCTGGATGACGGTATCGTTCCTGGCGGTGCTGTTCATCCTGAAGAAGTTCGCGTGGAAACCCATCCTGGACACGCTCACCGAGCGTGAGAAGGGCATCGAGGACGCCCTGAGCGAGGCCCGCAAGGCCCGCGAGGAGATGGCCGCGCTGAACACGAAGAACGAGGAACTGATGCGTTCGGCGCGCGAAGAGCGCGAGGTGCTCCTGAAGGAGGCCCGCGACATCCGCGACCGCGAGATCGCGCAGGCCAAGGAGAAGGCCAAGGCCGAGGCTGACGCTCTGCTTGCCCGTGCCCGCACGGACATCCAGAATGAGAAGAACGCCGCCCTCACCGAGATGAAGAACCAGGTGGCCGAACTGAGCATCCTGGTGGCTGAGCACATCCTGCGGGAGAAGCTCGGTGATGCCGCCGCTCAGCGGGCCCTGGTGGACAAGGTGCTGACCGAGGCCGATCTGCGCAAGTCATGAACATCGCCCCGGTCGCATACCGCTATGCCCGGTCCCTGATGGACCTCGCTTCGGAGCGCTCCGTAGTGGAGGCCGTGAACGAGGACATGGCACTGGTGGCCAACACTTGTGCGGGAAGCCAGGACCTGCGCGTGCTGTTGAACAGCCCGGTGGTGAAGGCCGACAAGAAGGAGAAGGTCCTCTCCCAGCTCTTCGCGGGCCGGGTGGGGGCCATCACCAACAGCTTCATGGGGATCCTGGTGCGCAAGGGACGTGAATCGCTGCTGCCCCACGTGGCCGCCGCGTTCACCGAGCTCTACCGGCAGCACAAAGGCATCGTGATCGCCGAGGTGACCAGCGCTGTTGCGCTGAGCGAAGAGATGCGCCAGAAGGTGCGCAGCCTCGCCTCCGCCCAGCACCCCGGCAAGACCATTGAACTTTCGGAGAAGGTGGACCCCGCTCTGATCGGCGGTGTGAAGATCCGCATCGGCGACGAGCAGTATGACGGCACGGTTAGCCGCCGCCTGAGCGATCTGCGCCGCGAATTCTCCAAGAACCCGTACATCCCCGAGATCTAAAGCCCACAGGCCATGGCCCAAGTGCAACCCGCCGAAGTATCGGCGATCCTGAAACAAGAACTCGCCGGTCTCCGCAGCGAGGCCGAGCTCGAAGAGGTCGGTACCGTGCTGCAAGTGGGTGACGGCATTGCCCGCATCTACGGCCTGAAAGGCGTGCAGAGCGGTGAGCTGATCGAGTTCACCAGCGGTCTGCGCGGCATCGTGCTGAACCTGGAGGAGGACAACGTGGGCGCGGTGCTCCTGGGCCCCAGCGTGGGCATCAAAGAGGGCGACACCGTGAAGCGCACGCGCCGCATCGCCAGCGTGAAGGTGGGCGAAGGACTGGTGGGCCGAGTGGTGAACACCCTGGGCGAACCCATCGACGGCAAGGGCCCCCTCAGCGGTGAGCTCTTCGAAATGCCCATCGAGCGCAAGGCGCCGGGCGTGATCTTCCGCGAGCCCGTGAAGGAGCCCCTGCAGACCGGCATCAAGGCGGTGGACGCCATGATCCCCATCGGCCGTGGCCAGCGCGAGCTCATCATCGGCGACCGCCAGACGGGCAAGAGCACCGTGGCGCTCGACACCATCATCAACCAACGCGAGTTCTACGAGGCCGGCAAGCCCGTGTTCTGCATCTATGTGGCCGTGGGCCAGAAGGGCAGCACCGTGGCGGGCATCGTGAAGAGGCTGGAGGAGAACGGCGCCATGCCCTACACGGTGGTGGTGGCCGCCAACGCCAGCGACCCCGCTCCCATGCAGTTCTACGCCCCGTTCACGGGTGCCGCCATCGGCGAGTACTTCCGCGACACGGGCCGCCCCGCACTGATCGTTTACGATGACCTCTCGAAGCAGGCCGTGGCCTACCGCGAGGTGTCCCTGCTGCTCCGCCGTCCGCCCGGACGCGAGGCCTACCCGGGTGACGTGTTCTACCTGCACAGCCGTCTGCTGGAGCGCGCCGCCAAAGTGACCGGCGACGACAAGGTGGCCGCCCAGATGAACGACCTGCCCGAGAGCCTCAAGGGCAAGGTGAAGGGCGGTGGGTCCCTGACCGCACTGCCGATCATCGAGACGCAGGCCGGTGACGTGTCCGCCTACATCCCCACCAACGTGATCTCCATCACGGACGGCCAGATCTTCCTGGAGAGCAACCTGTTCCTGAGCGGTGTGCGCCCCGCCATCAACGTGGGTATCAGCGTGAGCCGCGTGGGTGGCAACGCGCAGATCAAGTCCATGAAGAAGGTGGCAGGCACGCTGAAGCTTGACCAGGCGCAGTACCGCGAACTGGAGGCCTTCGCGAAGTTCGGTTCCGACCTGGATGCCGCCACCAAGGCGGTGCTGGACAAGGGTGCCCGCAACGTGGAGATCCTGAAGCAGGCCGAGAACAGCCCGATGCGCGTGGAGGAGCAGATCGCCATCATCTACTGCGGCACCAAGGGCCTGCTGAGCAAGGTCCCCGTGAAGAACGTGAAGCAGTTCGAGGCGGAGTTCATCACCATGCTGCGCAACAAGCACAGCGATGTGCTCGCCGCACTGAAGAAGGGTGACTACAACGACCAGATCACCGGCACGCTGGAAAAGGTGGCCGCCGACCTGGTGAAGAGCCTGGACAATTAAGAAGCGGCAAGTAGCTAGCGGCAAGTAGCCAAGTGAAACTCGCCGCTAGCCGCTAGCCAACTTGCCAACTACACGGAAATGCCCAGTCTGAAGGAAGTACGCAGCCGGATCGTCTCGGTGAACAGCACCAAGCAGATCACCGCCGCCATGAAGATGGTGAGCGCGGCGAAGCTGCGTCGTGCGCAGGACGCGATCGTGCGCATGCGTCCGTATGCCGAGAAGCTGCAGACCATCCTGGGCAATGTGAGCGCGTCGCTGGACAGCAGCGAAGGCATCTACAGCGCCCAACGCGAGGTGAAGAAGGTGCTCTTCGTGCCCATCGTGAGCAACCGCGGACTGGCCGGCGCCTTCAACACCCAGGTGTTCCGTCTGGTGCGCAAGGCCCTGGTCGACGCCAAGGCGAACGGTCAGGAAGTGAGCATCCTGCCCATCGGCAAGAAGGCGATGGACCTTTACCGCCGCAGCGGCTTGCTGGATACCAACCTGCCCACGGACCTGGCCAACCTGTTCGATGGCCTGAACTTCGACAAGGCTTCGCCCGTGGCCGAACTGCTGATGCAACAGTACCGCGAGGGCCGCTACGACCGCGTGGTACTGTTCTACAACAAGTTCAAGAACGCCGCCGTGCAGATCACCACGGAGGAGCAGTACCTGCCGATCGCACCCGCCGAAGCCTCGGCGAAGGCGGGTCGCACCCAGGGTGAGCACATCATGGAGCCCGACCGGGCCACCATCGTGGAGGAGATCATCCCCAAGAGCTTGAAGATCCAGCTCTACAAGGCCCTGTTGGACAGCTTTGCCGCCGAGCACGGTGCGCGCATGACCGCCATGCACAAGGCCACCGACAACGCCGATGCCCTGCTGAAGGACCTGAAGCTCACCTACAACAAGGCGCGTCAGGCCTCCATCACCAACGAGATCCTGGAGATCGTTGGTGGGGCCGAAGCCCTCAAAGGCTGATCCTCTCGTCCTCAGAAGCGCTCAAGGCCAAATGGACTTGTCCGCCGTAGCTTCAGCGTAGGCGGAGACCGGACACGACGGTCGGCTTACTTTCGCGAAGACCCCTTCGCATGCGCTTCCTCTTCCGCTTCATCCTCTGGACCGCCCTGGTGGTGGCCGCCCTGGTCGCCCTGGCTTACCTCACCGGCAACGGGCACATTCCGCGCGGTGTCCGGTATACCTACCTGATCGGGCGCACGGCACCGGAGATCGACGACCGCGACTTCTTCCCCTACGCCACCATTCCAGCCGCCGCGCCGCAGCCCTGGCCCACCGGTTCGCGCTACGGCAAGCTGGCGTTGACCGCCGCGCAGGAGCAGGAGCTGAAGGACCTGCACAGCGTGGGCTTCGCGGTGTTCCAGCATGACAGCCTCATCTTCGAACAGTATTGGAACGGCTGGGATGCCGACAGCGTGAGCAACAGCTTCAGCGTGGCCAAGAGCTACATCAGCGTGCTCACGGGCATCGCCATCGGTGAGGGCGTGCTCAAGAGCGTGCACGAGCCCGTGGGCAACTACCTGCCCGAATACGCGAACGACTGCTACGCCAAGATCACGCTGGAGCATGTGCTGACGATGAGCACGGGCCTGGACTGGAGCGAGAGCGGCGCCGATCCCTTCAGCGACAATGCCAAGGGGTACTACGGCTACAACGTCCGCGAGTTGAGCCTGGACCAGCCCTGCCGCGACGAACCGGGTACCGATCTTGACTACATCAGCGGCGCCACGCAGATCATGTCCGAAGTGCTGGAGGCCGCCTATGGCCGG
>CAUJFM010000355.1 GCA_963169595.1 Bacteroidota bacterium
GCGGATGCCCCCGGGGGAGAGCATCCCGGAACGCCTGGAGACCTGCCTCATCACCTTCGAGGACCGGCACTTCCGCAGTCATGTGGGTGTCCATCTCCCCTCGCTCATCAGGGCCTGGAGGCAGAACCGCCGTGCAGGGCACACGGTCAGTGGGGGCAGCACCATCACCATGCAGCTGGCCCGTATGGCCCTCGGTGACCGGCCCCGTACCTATTGGAACAAGCTCACGGAGGTCCTGCTGGCACTCCGCTTGGAGCTCCGGTACAGCAAGGACGAGATCCTGGCGATGTATGTGGCCAACGCCCCGTTCGGGGGGAACGTGGTGGGTGCCGAGGCCGCCGCCTGGCGCTGGTTCGGCAGACCCGTGGAGAGCCTCGGCTGGGCCGAGAGCGCCACGCTGGCCGTGCTGCCCAATTCACCGGCGCGGATGCACCCCGGCCGTAACCGCGATGCACTTCAGGCCAAGCGCGACCGGCTGCTTACATCACTGCTCCAACGTGGACACATCGATAGTCTTCAATGGTCGCTCGCGCAGGAGGAACCGCTGCCCGAACGCCCGCTGCCCTTGCCCCGCTCCGCCCCGCACCTGCTGGCCACGCTGCAGCAACGTGGTCACGACCAGCAGCGCGTGCGGACCACCATCGACGCCGATCTGCAGCAACGCCTGAGCACCATCGTGGACCGCTACGGGGCCGTGCTGCGCGCGAACGAGGTGCACAACGCCGCCCTGTTGGTGCTTGATGTCCGCACCGGCGAGGTGCTGGTCTACGTGGGCAACCTGCCTTCGGCCACCGACCGGGAGGCCGGACAGGTGGACATCATCCAAGCCCCGCGCAGCACCGGCAGCCTGCTGAAGCCCTTCCTCCATGCGGCCATGCTGCAACAGGGTGAACGCATGCCCCGGCAACTGGTGGCGGACATCCCCACGCGCTACGAGGGCTTCATGCCGGAGAACTACGACCGCACCCATTCCGGCGCTGTCCCTGCCGATGTGGCCCTTGCGCGTTCGCTCAACATCCCGGCCGTGCGCGCGCTCCGAAGCCATGGTGTCCATCGCTTCCTGCTCACCCTACGTGCCATGGGCTTCCAGCACATCGACCGCAGCGCGGACCACTATGGCCTTTCGCTGATCGTGGGCGGCGCGGAGAGCTCCCTGTGGGAACTGACCGGGACGTATGCGTCCATGGCACGTCTACTCCAGTACTCTGGGCAGGAAGGTGCCTGCGTGCACCCCCCGGTCGTGGTGCAGGGCGGGGCCGATGGATGTTCAGCCGGACAGCCCCCCCTCCAGGTGGGCGCGGTCCACCACACACTCGAGGCTCTGCGCACGCTGAACCGGCCGGAGACCGAAAGCGGCTGGGAACATTTCGGCCGAAGGCAGGATATCGCCTGGAAGACCGGCACGAGCTTCGGTCACCGCGATGCGTGGGCCATCGGCTGCACCCCACGCTATGCTGTGGGTGTATGGACCGGCAACGCCTCCGGAGAAGGACGGCCCGGCCTCACCGGCACGCTCGCCGCAGCCCCTCTGCTGTTCGACGTACTCAACGCGCTGCCTTCGACGAGCACCTTCGATGTGCCGTTCGACCACCTGGTGCCGATGGCCACGTGCCGGGCCAGCGGCCACCGGGCCGGTGCAGATTGCCCACAGGTGGATACGCTCTGGACCATCCCTGCGGCCGAACGCACGCCGAACTGCCCCTACCATGTGCCCATCCTGGTGGACCCGAGCGGGAGCCAGCGCGTGGCGCCCGGGCCGGATGCGGTGCGCACCACCTGGTTCGTGCTGCCTCCGGCCATGGAGGCTTACTATGCCTCTGCCCATGCCGGGTATCGCACGCTCCCTCCGTGGCGTAGCGGCGATGCACCGGGCATGACCGTCAGTTCCATGGACGTGATCTACCCGGAGCCGGGAGCCCGCATCGTGGTGCCGCGCGGATTGAACGGGGAGCGCGGTGCCGTGGTGCTGCATGCCACACACCGCACCAAGGGCATGGCCGTCCATTGGGATATTGACGGCACGTACCACGGGACCACCACTGGCGATCACCGCCTCGCCACGGACCTGACACCGGGACAGCACCGGCTCACCCTCACCGACACCGAAGGCGAACGCACCAGTGTGACCTTCGAGGTCATGCACGCCGCCGAAGCCCGGTGAACCCCACGCGGATCAACCATTCTTAACGGCCCATGGGGAACCGTCGCCCCCCCATCATCGTTACTTTGCGGAACGCACTCGCGTACCCATCCATGTCCTCACGCCTTCTGCTCGCCCTGGTCCTGCCCCTTGCCGGGCTCTTCCCCGCATCCGCTCAGCAGGGTGCCGATCCCGCCACCACCGGCAAGATCGAATCACTGCTCTACCACATCGACCGGATGTACGTGGATGAGGTGGACAAGAAGGCGCTGGTGGACGCGGCGATCATCCGGATGCTCGAGGAGCTCGACCCGCATTCCATCTACATCCCCAAGGAGGAGTTGGAAGAGGTGAACGAGCCGTTGAAGGGCAACTTCGAAGGCGTGGGCATTCAGTTCAACCTGGTGCGCGACACGATCTATGTGGTGGACGCCATCGCCGGCGGGCCTTCCGAGCGGTTGGGCATCCGTTCCGGCGACCGCATCGTGTCCATTGATGGGGAGAACGCCGCCGGTGTGGGCTTCAAGAACAGCGATGTGATGAAGCGGCTGCGCGGCAAGAAGGGCACCAAAGTGAAAGTGGACATCCTGCGCAAAGGCGAAATCGCCCCTCTGGAGTTCACCATTACACGTGACAAGATCCCCATCTACAGCGTGGAGGCGGCCTACATGGCCAGTCCCACCGTCGGCTACATCAAGGTGAGCCGGTTCAGTGCCACCACCATGAAGGAGTTCCGCGACAAGCTGGATGAACTGAAGGCGAAAGGCATGCAGGACCTCATCCTGGACCTGCAGGGCAATGGCGGCGGTTACCTGCGCACGGCCATTGAGATGTCTGACGAGTTCCTGCAGGACCGCCGGTTGATCGTGTATACGGAAGGACGGACCTCCCCCCGGGAGGACACCTATTCCACAGCCACGGGCAGGTTCGAGAAGGGCCGTCTGGTGGTGCTGGTGGACGAGGGTTCGGCCAGTGCCAGCGAGATCGTGAGCGGGGCCGTGCAGGACTGGGACCGCGGCCTCATCGTGGGTCGCCGGAGCTTTGGCAAGGGACTGGTGCAGCGACCCGTGATGCTGCCCGATGGGTCCGCCGTGCGGTTGACCGTGTCCCGGTACTACACCCCATCGGGCCGCTCTATCCAAAAGCCCTATGATGAAGGCGTGGAGGCCTACCAGCGCGAACGGGTGGAACGCTTGGCCAAGGGCGAGCTCACCTCGGCCGACAGCATCCACATGGCGGACACCGTGAAGTACTACACCATGAACAAGCGCGTGGTGCATGGTGGCGGTGGTATCACGCCCGATGTGTTCGTGCCCATCGACACCTCTCAGAGCTCCGAGTACTTTGGCAAGCTGGTGCGCAACGGGGTGTTCAACACCTTCGCGCTCACCTATGTGGACGGGCACCGTCAAGCCCTGCTGTCCTCCTACCCGAACGCCGAGACCTTCCGACGCGACATGGTGGTGAGCCCCGACCTGCTGGAGGGCCTCCAGGCCGCGGCCGAGAAGGAGGGCATTGCGCGAGACCCCGAGGGCTTGGCCCGATCCAAGGACCTTATCGCCCTGCGTCTCAAGGCCTTGATCGCCCGCGACCTGTGGGACACCTCGGCCTACTGGCAGGTGATCAACGCGGAGAACACCGTGGACCGCAGCTTCCAGAAGGCCATGGAAGCCCTGGGCGACAACACCTTCCAGAAACTGGGCATGGCCCGGTAGGACCTGTTAACAGCCCGTTAATGCCGTGGCTCCGATCCTGCATCCATCCTATTTTCGCACCTCGTTGACGCAACCATCCCGAACAACCCTCAGACCATGAAAGACAAGATCCAGATCGCCTTGCTCGCCGTGATCGCCGTAGCCCTCGGCGTCATCGCCTGGGGTCAATTGAAGGACTCCGGCAGTGGCTCCAGCACGCCTCCCGTGGTGGCCGCCACGAATGCGACGAACACCACGGCCAACCCGGCCACACCGGCCCCCACCACCTTCGACCCGATGCAGAAGGCCGGGGAAGTGGTGGACAACAAGCCCAAGACGACCGTGAACTTCGCGAACTACGAGCACGACTTCGGCAACATCAAGCAGGACAGCGAGAACAAATACGTGTTCTCCTTCACGAACACCGGCACCGAGCCGCTGATCATCGAGCAGGCCAATGGTAGCTGCGGTTGCACCGTGCCCAACTATCCCAAGAACCCGATCCCTCCCGGTGGCACCGGCGAGATCGAGGTGGAATACAAGCCCGGCAAGCAGGAGAACCAGCAGACCAAGGAAGTGACCGTGATCGCCAACACCGAGCCGCGCGAGACCAAACTGCGCATCAAGGCCTTCGTGCAGAAGATCTGATAGCGACCGAACGGATCGAAAAGCCCCCTTGCCAGTGCAAGGGGGCTTTTTTCATGCTCCCGGTCAGGAGAACATCGCGTTAATGGCCCGGGCCATCGCCAGGTCCTTTTCGGTCACAGCGCCGCCCTCATCATGGGTGCGCAGCACGATGTCCACATGATCGTAGCTGTTGGACCACTCGGGATGGTGCCGCATCCGCTCAGCGAGCAGGGCCACGCGGGTCATGAAGGCGAAGGCCTCATTGAAGTCCGCGAAGCGGAAGCTCCGGTACAGTCCTCCTGCACGCTGGTCCCATCCCGGTACGCTCATCGGTGGATGGGCAATGCGATGGTATGCGGGGCGACCGTAGGCTCCACGATGGTCATCTCCTTCAGCAGGTGGTCGGCATCCGCGTAGATGTCGATGAGGAAGAGGATGTAGCGCACATCCACGCAGATGTTGCGGCACTTGGCCGGATCGAACTGGATGTCG
>CAUJFM010000356.1 GCA_963169595.1 Bacteroidota bacterium
CGGTGACCAACAACCGCCAGCAGGCCGACACCGGCACCAAGATGGTGCACATCGGCAAGGGCACGAAGAGCACCATCGTAAGCAAGGGCATCAGCGCGGGTTTCTCCAACAACAGCTACCGCGGACTGGTGAAGATCGGCCGGGGCGCGAAGGGCGCACGCAACTTCAGCCAGTGCGATTCACTGCTGCTCGGCGACCGCTGCGGTGCGCACACCTTCCCCTACATCGAGAGCGAGAACCCTACCGCGATGGTGGAGCACGAAGCCACCACGAGCAAGATCGGCGAGGACCAGATCTTCTACCTCAACCAGCGCGGCATCGAGACCGAAAAGGCGGTATCGCTCATCGTGAACGGCTACTGCAAGGAAGTGCTGAACCAGTTGCCGATGGAGTTCGCTGTTGAAGCGCAGAAGCTGTTGGCAGTAAGCCTTGAAGGATCAGTTGGATAACCGATGTAGCGTCGACCCACCGGGTCGACCTACCACCATTAGAGAAGGACACACCATGCTAAAGATCATCAACCTCCACGCCAACATCGACGGCAAGGAGATCCTCAAAGGCCTCAACCTGGAAGTGAAGGCCGGTGAGGTCCACGCCATCATGGGCCCCAACGGCTCAGGCAAGAGCACGCTGGCCAATGTGCTGGCGGGCCGCGAAGAGTACGAGGTCACCGAAGGTTCCGTGACCTACCTCGGCGAGGACCTGCTCGAACTCGCTCCGGAGGAACGCGCCTGGAAGGGCATCTTCCTCGCCTTCCAGTACCCGGTGGAGATCCCCGGCGTGAGCAACATGAACTTCTTGCGCACCGCGCTGAACGAGACGCGCAAGGCGAACGGCCTCGAGGAGCTCGGGGGCAAGGACTTCCTCGCCCTGGTGCGCGAACGCGCCAAGTTCGTGGAGATGGACGCCGACCTGATGAACCGCAACCTCAACGTGGGCTTCAGCGGCGGCGAGAAGAAGCGCAACGAGATCTTCCAGATGGCGATGCTGCAGCCCAAGCTCGGCATCCTCGACGAGACCGACAGCGGCCTGGACATCGACGCGCTGCGCATCGTGGCCGGCGGCGTGAACAAGCTGCGCTCGAAGGACAACGCCTTCATCGTGGTGACGCACTACCAGCGCCTGCTGGACTACATCGTGCCCGACGTGGTGCACGTGATGGCCGACGGTCGCATCATCAAGAGCGGTCCGAAGGAACTGGCGCTGGAGCTGGAGGCGAAGGGCTACGACTGGATCAAGGCAGAGACGGTGTAATGGCGACGCCTGCGTCGCCCGCCACAATGGATGAACCCATGAACACCCTCACCGCCACCGACCCCAAGGCCGCCGTGCTGCCGCTGCTCGAACGCTCCACCTGGCCGGGTGCCCCCGAAGCACTGGCCCAGGCGCAAGCCCTCCCCATCCCCACGAGCAAGACCGAAGCATGGAAGTACACCCGCGTGGCCAAGCTGTTCAACCAGCCGTACGCCGCGCCGAAGGGCGATGCGAACGTGGCGCTGCCCGCACGCCTCCCCGTCGATGCCCTGCGCGTGGTCTTCGTGAACGGGCGCTTCCGCGCGGATCTGAGCGATGGCCTGAAGGCCCAGAAAGGCATCGTCATCGACAGCCTGCAGCATCACCTCGCGCACGGTCCGGTGAAGGAGCACTACGGCACGCTGGCACCCACTGGCGAACGCCTCTTCACGGCCATGAACACCGCCGCACCCACCGACGGCCTGATCCTGCTAGTGACCAAGGGCGTAAAGGTGGAGAAGCCGATCCACGTCCTGCATGTCACCACGTGGGAGCGCCAGCTGGTGCAGCCCCGCGACCTGTTCATGCTGCACGAAGGCGCCGAGGCCGAAATGATCATCGAGTACATCGCCCTGGACACGCCCGAAGCTTTCGTCAACAGCGTGCGCGAATGTGTGGTGGGCGAAGGCGCGCGCCTCATGATCCACAAGCTGCAACACGAGGTCAATGGCCCGGCGAACATCAGCTTCGAGGGGGTGCGCGTGGCATCGAAGGGCCACTTCAGCCTGAGCACCACGACGCTCGACGGCGCACTGGTCCGCAACGAGGTGAGCGTCTCCCTCGCCGGTCCCGAGGCGCATGCCGAACTGAACGGCGTGTACCTGTTGAACGGTACCACGCACTGCGACAACCACACGTACATCGGTCACGATGTGCCGGACTGCACCAGCGACGAGCTCTACAAGGGCATCGTGGCCGGCA
This sequence comes from Bacteroidota bacterium, assembly GCA_963169595.1. Lineage (GTDB taxonomy): Bacteria > Bacteroidota > Bacteroidia > Flavobacteriales_F > PHOS-HE28 > PHOS-HE28. The sequence continues at coordinate 2,215 of CAUJFM010000356.1, forward strand.
AGGGCACCAGCGTGTTCAACGGCAAGGTCTACGTGAAGCAGGACGCGCAACGCACGCGTGCCTACCAGAGCAACGCCAACATCCTGCTGGGCGACGACGCCAAGGTGTACACCAAGCCCGAGCTGGAGATCTATGCCGACGACGTGAAGTGCAGCCACGGGTGCACCATCGGTCGCCTGGACGAGAAGGGGTTGTTCTACCTGCGCAGCCGCGGGGTGAGCGAAGCCGAGGCGCGCAAGCTGATGGCCCATGCCTTTATCACCGAGGTGGTGGAGCGGGTGCAGAACGAGGAGTGGAAGGCGGTGTTGACGGCGCTGATCGACAACAAACTCGCACACCTGTGAGCACCAAAGCGGCACCGGTCTCCCAAGCGCTCAACATCGAGGAGCTCCGTGCGCAGTTCCCGATCCTGAAGGAACTGGTGCACGGCAAGCCGCTGGTCTACTTCGACAACGCCGCGACCAGCCAGAAGCCGCGCCGCGTGATCAAGGCCGAGAGCGCCTACTACGCCACGATCAACGCCAACGTGCACCGGGGCGTACACACACTGAGCACCAAGGCCACCGAAGCGCAGGAGGCCGCGCGGGAGATCATCCGCACCCACATCAACGCCAAGCACGCGCACGAGGTGATCTTCACCAGCGGAACCACCGCGAGCCTGAACCTGGCGGCGTTCAGCCTGGGACAGTTGCTGTGGGGAAGTTCGCCTTCGCGCAAGGCTTCGGCGAACGAGGGCGACGAGGTGCTGATCAGCGGGATGGAGCACCACGCGAACATCGTCCCCTGGCAGCTGGCCTGCGAGCGGCAGGGGGCGAAGCTGAAGGTGATCCCGATCACGGACAGCGGTGAGTGGGAACCGCGACGACGCGACGACGCGACGGAATACTTCACTGAGCGGACCAAGGTGTTGGCCGTTACGCACGTTAGCAACACGCTGGGTACCATCAACCCGGTGAAGGAGCTGATCGCCGAGGCGAAGAAGCGCGGCATCATCACCGTGGTCGACGGGGCGCAGGCCATCGCGCACCTGGATGTGGACGTGCAGGACCTCGGCTGCGACCTCTATGCCTTCAGCGGGCACAAGGCCTACGGACCCACGGGCACCGGTGTGCTCTATGGCCGCGAGGAGCTGTTGGAACGCATGCCCCCCTGGCAGGGCGGCGGCGAGATGATCGACGTGGTCACCTTCGAGAAGACCACCTACGCCAAGCTGCCCTTCAAGTTCGAGGCCGGCACGCCGCACATCGCAGGCATCATCGGCCTGGGCGAGGCGTTCCGCTGGATGGAGGACTACGACAAGGCGGCGATGGCGAAGCATGAGCACACGCTGCTGGAACATGCGACCAAGGAGCTGCTCACCATCGACGGCCTGCGCATCATCGGCACGGCGAAGGAGAAGGTGGGCGTGATCAGCTTCGTCATTGATGGTGTCCACCACTACGACCTCGGCACCCTGCTCGACCAGCAGGGCATCGCGGTGCGCACGGGCCACCACTGCACTCAGCCGCTGATGGAGCGCTTCGGCGTGAGCGGAACGACGCGGGCCAGCTTCGCCTGCTTCAACACGATCGCAGAGGTGGATGCGATGGTGGCGGCAACGAAGAAGGCTGTCAAGATGCTGAGATGAGTGTCAGGCGAGCCATAGAACAGGTTAAGCAAGCGCTTCTGGATTCGCACTTCGACATTGTTTCAATAAGCGAAGAATGTCTCGAGCTACGCGGACACAATCGGCGGAATTTGGCCATTCTTCCGACTCTCATGTATGGCATTCTCCCGCTCGTCGGGGTGATCTACTTCTGGAACAAGAAAGGAGCCGAGATCATAGTCGGTCTATGCGCGCTTCTTTTCATCATCGTTCTTGTCGTGCGCGTCATCAGCTTGGTCAACACGACGAAAAGCTATCTGGTCTATGATCACTCCTCGGGGCGACTATCATTCAGAAATGCGCTGGTGGAGCACGATGGTATAGACATCCCGGATATCGAGAGCATTCGGACCTCCATCACACTTATCACGAATAGTCGACATGCGCACAAGAAGTGGTACGTCGCCAACGTAGATCTTATCAGCTCCGAAGATGCCAAATACACAGTAGCGCAGTTCGAGGATGGAACACCCTACGGTCCAACGAGGCAAGCTCAAGCACTTGCCCGGCTCCTCGCGGCATATTTCACTCGGCCATACAAACACACGGATGAGGTTCAAATAGTATGAGCACAACAGCGTCACTCACCCAGACCCAGCAGGAGCTCATCGACGAGTTCGCCATGTTCA
>CAUJFM010000357.1 GCA_963169595.1 Bacteroidota bacterium
GAGGCGGGCCTTTCTGTTGGAGCGGTCCCCAAGTGACGATCGTCACCGTTCCCGGGGTTGTTGGATGGTGAGCTTTGGATAACCATTCCCCACGACCATGGCCAGTTCGCACTACGACGTCCTCATCATCGGTGGCGGCACCGCCGGCATCATGACCGCCGCGCAATTGCGTCGCAAGAACAAGGACCTGCGGGTCGCCATCATCGATCCGTCAAAGGACCACTGGTACCAGCCGGCCTGGACGCTCGTGGCCGCCAACGCCTTCAGTATGAAGGACACGCGCCGCGATGAAGCGAGCGTGATCCCGCCCGGCGTGGACCTGATCCGGGAGCACGCTTCCGCGTTCGAGCCGGAAGCGAACACCGTGAGGACGCAGGAGGGCAGGGCCTATACGTACGGGCATCTCGTGGTCGCGCCGGGCATCCAGATGAATATCGATGACCTGCCCGGTCTGCGCGAGGCCCTGGCCACCGACAAGGTCTGCAGCAACTACATCGATCCGGAGAAGACCAAGCGCGTGATGACCGCCTTCAAGGGTGGCGTGGCCGTGTTCACACAGCCCAGCACGCCCATCAAGTGCGGTGGGGCCCCGCAGAAGGCGGTATATCTGGCCGATGAGTTCTTCCGCAGGAGCGGTGTGCGCGGAAAGACCAAGCTCGTGTTCGCCACGCCCGGCTCAGTGATCTTCGGCGTGCAGCCCTTCCGCGCGGCGCTGGAGGACGTGATCCGCAAGAAGGAGATCATCTTCAAGGCCTTCTACAACCCGGTACGCATCGATCCCGTGAAGCAGGAGATCCACTTCAAGTGGAGCAAGCCTGGCGACAACCACTGCGTGATCACCGAGGAGCAGGGCCTTTCGGAGAAGATCGAGGGGGAAAGCACCATCGTCATGAAGTATGACATGCTGCACCTGGCGCCGCCGCAGAGCGCGCCCGACTTCGTGCGCAATTCGCCCTTGGCCTATGCCGACGGCCCCAACAAAGGCTGGCTGGAGGTGGATATCAACACCCTGCAGCACAAGCGTTACGCCAACATCTTCGGGTTGGGCGACGTGGCCGCCCTGCCCACGGCCAAGACCGGCGCGGCCATCCGCAAGCAGGCGCCCGTGGTGGTGGCCAACATCCTGCAACGCATCAAGGACGGTATGCTCTCCTCCGCGAAGTACGAGGGGTACAGCAGTTGTCCGCTGGTGACGGGCTACGGCAAGATGCTGCTGGCCGAGTTCAAGTACGACAACGTGCGCGACAGCGATCCGCTGCTGAGCAGGCTCTTCGACACCAGCAAGCCCCTGTGGAGCATGTGGGTGCTGAAGAAGCACATGCTACCCTGGCTGTACTGGAACAAGATGTTGAAGGGAACGATGTAGGCCGGCGCCTACCTTCACCGGGCATGAAGAAGATCAACGACACCACGATCGCCTTGCTGATCGATGGTGACAACGCCGCGCCCAAGCGGTTGGCCGCCATCTTGGAGGAGGTGAGCAAGCAGGGCACCATCACCATCCGGCGCATCTACGGCGACTGGACCACGCAGGGTATGAGCGGTTGGAAGGACCTGCTGAACAGCAATGCCATCCAGCCGGTGCAGCAGTTCGCCTACACCAAGGGCAAGAACAGCACGGACAGCGCGCTGATCATCGACGCCATGGACATCCTGCATGGTGAGCTGGTGGACGCCTTCTGCATCGTGAGCAGCGACAGCGACTACACGCGGCTGGCCACCCGTCTCCGAGAAAGCGGCCTCTTCGTGATGGGCGTGGGCGAGAAGAAGACCCCGGATGCCTTCGTGAAGGCGTGCGAACGCTTCATCTACGTGGAGAACCTGGATGTGCAGGAGGGCCCGAGGGAGGAGCCCACGCGGACCCAAGGTGCCAAACGATCGACCGCGCCATCGACCAAGGCCGCCCCGTCCAAGCTCTCGCAGAACGGTGAGCTGATGCGGAAGCTGCGCAAAGCCTTCAACATCGCGAAGGGCGAGGAGGAGGAAGCCTCGCTCAGCCTCATTGGCCAGGCCCTGCGCCGCCTGGACCCGGGTTTCGACCCCCGGAGCTATGGGCATGCCTCCTTGTCCTCGCTGGTCCATGCCTTGAAGGACCAACTGGACATCCGGCGCGAGGAGAAGGGCAATACGGTGATGGTGCGGTTCAGGGGGTGACCGGCTCCCGTTCGGTGCATCCGTCCGGCTATCTTTGCGGCCCCGTAGAAAAGCCCTGATGGACAAGCGTTTCCCGCAGTATGACGAGCTCGACCTGCCCAAGGTCGCCGAGGAGGTTTAGGGCAAGCATGAAGGTGCTATAAATTTAGCCATTGGACTAAATTGACTTACATTTGTGTCCGGTAATCTTCTCGGGCATGATCTTTCCAAATCCAGTCCGGCCAGGGGCCGGACATCCACCGCCTTACTTGGCAGGCCGTACCACCGAGATCAAGGAGTTCGAGCGGCTATTGGGTCAGCCCGTGATCCTCACCAACCTGGTGCTTACGGGTTTGCGCGGGGTTGGCAAAACCGTTCTGCTGGAAGGTGCCTTGAAGTCGCTTGCGCGGCAACATGGATGGCTTTGGACGGGGAATGAGCTTTCGGAGGCCATCAATATCTCCGAGGAGAAGCTCGCTCAGCGGCTCATAACCGACTTATCTGTACTCACCAGCCAGTTCGAGGTGGATCGGCAAGTGATCGAAGGCATCGGCTTCCAACCGCAGCGGGAGGAGCGATCGGTCACCTTTGATCATGCCTTGATGGAATCGCTCTACAGAACCACCCCGGGTCTGGTTTCCGACAAGATCAAAGCAGTGTTGGAAGCCACCTGGCAGGTGGTGCGGCAAAGTGGGGTGCAAGGCATCGTGCTCGCTTACGACGAAGCGCAGAACCTGGCCGATCGTTCGGACAGGGACCAATACCCGCTTTCGCTTCTGCTCGACGTGTTCCAGTCGATCCAGAAGAAAGGCATCCCGATCATGCTGGTGCTGACCGGTCTGCCTACCCTGTTCCCCAAGCTGGTGGAAGCGCGGACCTTCGCTGAGCGAATGTTCAAGGTGATCACATTGGATAAGCTCGATCAGCACGATCGAAGGGACGCCATCGTTCGTCCCATATCCGATAGCCAGTGTCCGGTCTCTTTCACACCACCCGCCGTGGATGAGATCGCGAACCGCTCGGGCGGCTATCCCTACTTCATCCAGTTCATCTGCTACGAGATGTTCGAGGCCTACCTCGGCCACTCCGACGGTGTACCCAGGCCGGATGTGACTGTTGCGCACATTGCGCGCAAGCTGGACAGCGATTTCTTTTCCGGGCGCTGGAACAAGGTCACCGATCGTCAACGCGAGCTTCTGGCCATCATCGCCTCACTGGAAGCAGCAGATGACGAGTTCACGGTGCAAGAGATCAGTGAAGCCTCAAGAAAGTTGGAAGGCAAGCCGTTCAGTCCAAGCCACGTGAACCAAATGCTCGGCGCCTTGGCCGAACAAGGCTTGATCTTCAAGAACAGGCACGGCAAGTACTCCTTCGCAGTGCCCATGCTGGCGGATTTCATCCGTCGCCAATCGAACGAGACCATCCGATGAGCAACGATAGCAAGCGTTTCCCGCAGTACGATGAGCTCGACCTGCCCAAGGTCGCCGAAGAGGTGTTGAAGCAGTGGGAGGCCGAGGACACCTTCGGCCAGAGCCTGCAGCTGCGCAAGGACGCGCCGCCCTTCGTGTTCTACGAGGGTCCGCCCAGCGCCAACGGCCTGCCCGGCATCCACCACGTGATGGCGCGCACCATCAAGGACATCTTCTGCCGATACCAGACGCAGAAGGGCCACCGCGTGGACCGCAAGGCCGGCTGGGACACCCACGGCCTGCCCATCGAGCTCGGTGTGGAAAAGGAGCTGGGTATCACCAAGGAGGACATCGGGAAGAAGATCTCCATCGAGGAGTACAACGCCGCGTGTCGCAAGGCCGTGATGCGCTACACCGATGTGTGGAACGACCTCACCAAGCGCATCGGCTTCTGGCTCGACCTAAAGAAGCCCTACGTCACCTACCACACCAAGTACATCGAGAGCGTGTGGCACCTCTTGAAGCAGCTCCACGATCAGGACCTGCTGTACAAGGGCTACACCATCCAACCCTATTCCCCCGCTGCGGGCACCGGCCTTTCCTC
>CAUJFM010000358.1 GCA_963169595.1 Bacteroidota bacterium
TTCGGCGGGCGCCTCCATCAGGTCGATGGTGGCGCGGATGGCGTCCGGCATATACATCATGGGCAGGGTGCTCTTCGGCCCCAGGAAACTGGTGTACTTGCCATGCTTGATGGCCTCGTGGAAGATGTGCACGGCGTAATCGGTGGTGCCTCCACCGGGTGCGCTCTTCCAGCCGATGAGGCCGGGGTAGCGGATGCTGCGCACGTCCACCCCGTAGCGCTTGTGATAATACTGGCACCAGCCCTCGCCGGCCAGCTTGCTGATGCCGTAGACCGTGGTGGGCTCCGTCACGGTCTGCTGGGGCGTGCCGTCCTTCGGCGTGGTGGGCCCGAACACCGCGATGCTGCTGGGCCAGTAGACCTTCTTCAGCTTCCCTTCCCGCGCCAGCTCCAGCACGATGAAGAGGCTTTCCATGTTGAGCTTCCAGGCGAAGGCGGGGTCCTTCTCGGCCGTGGCGCTCAGCAGGGCGGCCAGCAGGTACACCTCGGTGATGCCGTGCTTGTCGATGATGCGCTCGATGCCCCGACGGTCCATGGCGTCCACCAGGACGAAGGGCCCATCCTGTTTCACCTGGGGCTCCTTGATGTCGGAGGCCACGACGTTATCGCTGCCGAACCGGGCCCGGAGGCCTTCCACGAGCTCAGTGCCGATCTGGCCGGAGGAACCGATGACGAGGATGCGACGGGTGGTGTCGGAGGAAGTGGTGGTGGTCATCGAAACGGATGCGTGCGGGCAAAGCTATACGGGGAAGCCTCCACCCGCCTCCGCCACAGGCGGCTTCCGTAATTTCGTCCCATGGACCTGCACCGCCTCCGCAACCTGCGCAGCCCGGAAGAGCTCCGGGCCCGCTTGGAGCGTGAAGGCGTGCCCCGCACCACCCTTTCCTTCTACCGGTACGTGCGACTGGCCGATGTGGACACCCTGCGTCACGCGCTCTATCAGGAATGGGAAGGTCTGGGCGTGCTGGGCAGGATCTACATCGCGCAGGAGGGCATCAATGCCCAGGTGAGCGTGCCCACGGCCAATTTGGAAGCGTTCCGGACCAACCTGGACAGCCGTGAGGCCTTTCGGAACGTGCCGTGGAAGATCGCCGTGGAGCCCGCCTACGCTGGGGCTTCGGCGAACGAAGGACAACGGCCTTCGTTCCTGAAGCTGATCCTCAAGGTGAAGCAGAAGATCGTGGCCGATGGACTGGCCGACGATGCCTTCGACGTGACCGACGTTGGCCAGCATCTCGACGCGGCCACCTTCAACCGGAAGATGGCCGAAGGCGCGCTGGTGATCGACATGCGCAACAACTACGAGTGCCTCATCGGGCATTTCGAGGGCGCCTACCTGCCCAAGGCGGATACGTTCCGCGGGGCCATTGAAGAGGTGGTGGACATGCTGAGGCAGCGGGAACCGCACGACCTGATCGATCGCACCCGTAGCGTCGACCCACCGGGTCGACCTACGCATGAACCCGAAGTTCTCCTGTACTGCACCGGCGGCATCCGCTGCGAGAAGGCCAGCGCCTACCTGCGGCACCATGGCTTCACCCGGGTGGGCCAGTTGCATGGCGGCATCATCGACTACGCCCGGCAACTGAAGGTCCAGGGGCTGCCCAGCCGCTACAAGGGCCAGAACTTCGTGTTCGACGAACGGCTGGCCGAGCGCATCACCGACGATGTGGTGAGCACCTGCATGCAGTGTGGCGCCCCCAGCGACCGGATCACCAACTGCCAGCAACACACCTGCAACCTGCTGATGGTGCAGTGCGAGGCCTGCGCCACGAAGTACGCCGACTGCTGCACGCCCAGCTGCCGCGAGATCCACCTGCTGCCGGAGGAGGTGCAGCGCGCCTGGCGCAAGGGGAAACCTTCGGCCAGCACCAAGATGAAGGCCATCCGCGACCCGGAGGCGTTGCGCGCGCGCATCCGGGAGGAGGAGGAATTGCTGGCCGCCGAAGGAAGCCTTCACCCGGAGCTGACGAAGCTCATCCAACAGACCATGTAAGGGCGGGAAATTTCCCGCCTCAACGACCGCCCAAACAACGCCCAAGCCGAGAACGATGCCTATCTACCATACCCTGGGCAAGATCCCCCACAAGCGCCACACCGTCTTCAAGAACGGCAAGGACCGCTACTACTACGAGCAGCTCTTCGGCACCATCGGCTTCGATGGCATGAGCACCCTGAGCTACCACGTGCACCGCCCCACCATGGTGAAGGAGCTGCGCAAGCCCAAGGACGTCACCCCGAAGATCGCCATCGAGAAGAACATGCGTTCGCTGCGGCTGCACGGCTTCAAGGCCACGCCCGCCAAGGACCACCTGGCCGCCCGCAAGCCCATCCTGGTGAACAGCGACGTGGCCATCGTGCTCGCCGCGCCCCAGGCGAAGAGCGTGGACTACTTCTACAAGAACGCCGACTGTGACGAGATGATCTTCATCCACAAGGGCAGCGGCACACTGCGCACCTTCCTGGGCAACATCGACTTCAAGTACGGCGACTACCTGATGATCCCCCGCGGGATGATCTACACGATGGAGTTCAAGGACGCGGACAACCGCCTCTTCATCGTGGAGAGCCACCGCCCCATGTACACGCCCAAGCGCTACCGCAACTGGTTCGGCCAGTTGCTGGAGCACAGCCCCTTCTGCGAGCGCGACATCCGCCGTCCCAAAAAG
>CAUJFM010000359.1 GCA_963169595.1 Bacteroidota bacterium
CATGTACTGCATCCGTTTGGCGTGGTGCAGCATGGAGCGAACCTCGTTGCATGAGCCTTTGGCAATGACGAGGTAGCGGTTGCGATCCGCTGCTGTCGGTCGGCCATGGCCTTCCGCGATGTTGTTCATGATCGAAAGGGATGCGCGAAGCAACTGATCCCTGAACCAGAACCGTTTGCTCTCCCCGAAATGTGTTTCGAGCAAGGCGAGGAGGTCACCCGCGCGTTGCCATGCTTTGGACTGTTCGAACGTAGATGTCATGCCAGTGGATGTCGATACCAAAATAATCGACGACAACCCTCAGCCTCGCATGGTCAGACTCTGTCGATCCATAGTCTGTGCGTAGACACTGCTGAGCGAGGGCCCGCGCGCAGGCACTTGTTGAGCGCCAGCCTGTGCGTGAGCACTGCTGAGCGTTGGCCCGCGCGCGAGCACTCCTGAGCGCCAGCCCGTGCGCCAGCACTGTGGAGCGATGGCCCGCGCGCAGGCACTGTTGAGCGCCAGCCCGTGCGCGAGCACTGTGGAGCGATAGCCCGTGCGTGGGCACTGTTCACTTTCTTTACAGCCATGATCCAGGCGAGTGGCCTCCGCAAACGCTTTGGCAACCTTGATGTCCTCAAAGGCGTGGACCTTTCCGTGGCCCAGGGCGAGGTGGTGAGCATCGTTGGAGCCAGCGGCGCCGGTAAGACCACCCTGCTGCAGATCCTGGGCACCTTGGAAAAGGCCGACAGCGGTTCCCTGGCGATCAACGGCGAGGAGGTGACCAGGCTGGGCAGCAAGGCCTTGAGCGCCTTCCGCAACCGCCACATCGGCTTCGTGTTCCAGTTCCACCACCTGCTGCCGGAGTTCACGGCCTTGGAGAACGTGATGATGCCGGGCCTGATCGCCGGACGTGGGATGAAGGCCTGCGAACCGCGGGCGATGGAATTGCTGGAACGCCTGAACATCGGCCCACGTGCCGCCCACAAGCCCAACCAGATGAGCGGCGGCGAGCAGCAGCGCGTGGCCGTGGCCCGGGCGCTTTTCAACAGCCCGAGCGTGGTGCTGGCCGACGAACCAAGCGGCAACCTCGATTCGGCCCATGCCCGGGAGCTGCACCAGCTCTTCTTCGACCTCCGCAAGGAGATGGGCCAGACCTTCGTGATCGTCACGCACAACGAGGAACTGGCCGATATGGCGGACCGAAAGCTGGTGATGAAGGACGGGGTGATCTGAGGACGAGATCGGTCGAACGGATATGTGGACTAACGTTGCCGATCGGCGGGCGGAGCCCAGATGCATCTATTTTTGTGGACATGGACTACCTTTTGGAAGTACCGAAGGAGAAGCAGGCGTTCCTCGAAGAGTTGCTCCGTGGATTCCCGTTCATCAAGGCAAGGAAGCTCTCTGCCGAGAAGGCCGAACGCATGCGCGACATGCTGGAGGCTGTGGAGGAGATCAAGGCCATTGAGGCCGGCAAGCGGAAGCCACGGTCCATGAAAGCGCTGCTGCGTGAGCTTTGAGGTCATTCCGCTGAAGCCGTTCGAGCGGCAACTGAAGCGGTTGGTCGGGAAGTATCCATCGTTGAAGAAGGAGGTCGCTGTGTTGGTGGACCTTCTCGAGGCTGATCCGAACCAAGGAACCCGGATCGGTCAAGGATGCTGGAAGATCCGACTATCCATTGCTTCCAAAGGTGGTGGCAAGTCGGTTGGTAGCAGGGTGATCACACACGTACGTGTGACCAGCAGTCGGGTCTACCTGCTATCCATCTATGACAAGAGCGAGCAGGACACGCTGACGGACAAGGAATTGAAGGCATTGCTAGCGTTGATTCCCGGCGAGCCGCGCTGATCGACCTTTCATTAGCGGCCTGGTAATTGCTCAAACGCACCCTCTTTCATATCCTACCCTACATGCGTGTTCCGCTGTTCCTGACCGCCATTCTGCTCTGCTTCTCCAGCCACGCCCAGCCCCTCCTCCCGGTTGATCTCACCACCCTGCCCGGCTGGATGGTGGAACTGGTGACCGGCAAGAAGCCGGAGAAGGCGTTGAAGCCTTCCGGAGCCCCCCTGCACACCAACGCCTTCATCGGCACCTGGACCGTGGAGTTCAAAGGCGGTCGCCGGATCGAGTACTGGGGCGATGCCCACCGCATGGTGCTGCGCGAACTGATCGGCCCCTTCACCCTGCAACGCGCCACCCTGATGGACCTGCAGCACAACGTGAGGATGGAGGCCCGTTGGGGTGGGCAGCAGGTGGGTGCCAAGGTGGAGGACCTGTACATCCCGCAGGCCGGCTATTTCCATGACATCTGGAACGATAGCCTCACCGCCACCGGCCGCACTGCGGAGGTCCTGGGCCACACGTGCCACGAGCACTGGGGCACCAGCAACAAGCGGGACAGTTCGTGGTACTGGACGACCACCGCGCATCCGAAGCTGTTCAGCGACCTGAAGGTGTGGGCACGCTGGTTGACCGAGGGTGATCTAGAACACCTCCTCGCCTTCGCCGACAGGCACGCAGGTGCTGCGCTGCGCGTCACGTGGAGCAAGCATGAATACGGCCCGCCCGCAGGGGGCATGGAGTTCATTGCGATCACGCCCGGGCGTGCTCCGATGCCGGAACTACCGATGACCGGCGCCCGGCTGGCCGAACAGCGGTTGGCCTGGATCAACAACAGCGGCACAGGCCGGCTGCCCGACTGGATGCGCGCCTTCCTCGGCAACCTGCCGCCCGACAGCCTGCCCCTCGCCTACTCCCCCGATCCGGTGGACCGCGGCATTCCCGACAACCGCTTCATCGGCACGCTCACGGCCGAGACCCCGACCCGGTACATCAACGAGCACAGCGACACCACCCTCCGCGTGGCGAAGTACAGCTACTGGGCCGATGCGCGGCGCGCCGTGCTGCAATTGAACGACCCGGAGGACGAGGGCACCATCTTCTACGCCGTGGACCTCGATGCCGACGTGGTGATGGTCTCGCGCAATGAGGGGCACGGCCACGTGATCCCCAAGGTGGAGATCGCGAGCCTGAAAACCGTTGGTCTGCATGAGTTCGGGCGCGGCCTGGAAATGGAGTTCACCCCGCAAGGACGTTACCAGACCATCATGGGGCGCAAGTGCGAACTGCACACAGCGCCGGAGCGCTACCTCCACTTCTTCTGGTTCCCGCAGGACAGCGTGGTGAACCCCGTCTTCGACATGCGGAACTGGCTGGTGCAGCGCATCGGCCAGCAGTTCAAGGACCTGATGTTCTTCGGCGTGGCGGACAAGCCGATGCCGATGGCCGTGATGGGCACGCAGCTCACCAGCTACAAACCCGGCAAGGCCAAGCCGCCCGTGGTGGACCTGAGCAAATACATCGTGCGGGACGAGCGCTTGCGGGAGCGGCGCCGACGTGACCGGGAGGTCGAGGTGCCGGAAATACAGGTGCGGGAGATCACTGTCGAGGACATCATGCTGCGCGGCGACGTCGTTGCAGTGGAAATGCCTGATGAACCCGTGGCCGTTCCGGAGCCACCGGGCATGAGCGGAAGCGGATCAGGGATCGGCCATCGCACCGCCCAGCTCGACCCCGCGATGGACTCCCTGATGAAGGCCACCACGAACCGCTTCATCGGCACCGCCAAGTTGCACTTCAGCAGCACACGTGGCGATCGCACCATCAGCTGGACCGTGCGCTATGTGAGCACCGCGGACCGCATGGTGATCATCGGCAAGGACGAACAGCCGGGCATCACCGAGCACACGCGCGCCTACCTGATCGACCGCAAGGCCGGCACCGAGACCTTGTACCTACCAGCAGGTGACACCATGCGTACCTACAGCGATCAACTGGACAGGCGCTTCGGTTCGCCCTTCCCACCGGCCACGCGGGACAGCCTGCTCACCGACACACGCAAACTCCTGGGGCGCAACGCGCAGCATCGCCTGCTGCAGGAACCCGACCGTCGGCGCGAGTCTTGGGTGGATGGGAAGACCCCTTCGCTCTTCCATGATGTGCTGGGCGCCCGGAAAGGCTGGGGCGGCGTAGAGATCCTGCTGCGCGGCCCCATGGTGACCAGCACCCGTGCGGGCATGCCGTTGGAAGTGACCTACCAGTACCGGACCGAGGAAACGATGGTGATGAAGGTGCTGGAACTGAAGCCCGGCGCCGTGGATCCCCAGCTGTTCGAGATCACGCCGGCGAGCTTCCGGTAGTCCCGGGGAAGCGCATTCTACCGGTGGATGTAACTTGGTCATCCCAACCTGTTGACCATGAACAAGCCACTCTTTCTTTCCGCAGCCTTGATGGTGGGATCCGTCGCGCATGGGCAATCCCTGCAGGACATGATGAAGATGGCCGGTGGGGGCCAGGGTGGAAAGGTCACGGTGACCGAGAACCAGGAGCCCTTCACCCCGCTCACCTTCACGGGCAGCTACCGAATGGAGGTCCATTCCTTAAAGAACGGCACCGAGGAGAAGGACAGTCCGAACAGCATCGTCATGGCGTTCACGTCGGACAAGATGGCCATGGTGCCCCAGGCCGCCAAAGGGGATGAGGAGATGCGCATGGTGTTCGACCTGCGGAACAAGCACACCTACACGCTGATGACCGATGAGAAAGGGCAGCGCACCGGCATGAAGATGAAGATGATGCAGGTGAACGTGGAGGGCGGATCGAAGGGCGACAGCGATGTGAAGGTGGTGCGCACCGACGAGACCAAGGTGATCGAAGGGCACACCTGCAGGAAGTACACGTACAGCGACAAAGAGGGCAAGGGCGAGGCCTGGATCGCCGAGGACCTGGACTTCGA
>CAUJFM010000360.1 GCA_963169595.1 Bacteroidota bacterium
GGTCAACACCTGGCTGGTGCTGGTCCTGGGGCGTCAATGGTTGGGTCCCACGCGCGGGCCTTGGGCGGCGTGGATGGCGGCGGTGCTCTTCCTGGTCTATCCCTTCCACCTGGAATCCGTGGTGTGGATCGTGGGGCGGGAGTCCGCCATGGCCACCACGTTCAGCCTCATCGCCTTGGTGGTGCTGGGGTCCGACGCCCCGGAAGCCCGCCGGGCCTGGGCCTCCGCCGGGGCCTTCTTCCTCGGGGCCTTGTGCTACGAGAGTGCGCTCCTCCTGCCCTTGATCGTGCTTCCCTTGGTGGCCACGCGTCAACCCGTGGCCTGGCCGCGCTTTGGGCGATGGGCCCTGGCCTGGGGAGTGGCGGTGCTGGCACAGGTGGGGCTGCGCATGCTCCTGCAAGGGGACCTGAAGGACAGCTATGGCGGCGGATTCTTCGCCCACGATGGCCTGACCTATGCGCTCAATGCCCCCAAGGTGCTCGGCCGCTTGTTCCTGCCACCTACGCCTGAGCCCGGTGAGCAGGTGGCCCGCTTCGCCGCGCTGTTATTCGTGATCCTGGTGGTGATCATCGTGTGGGCCCGCCGTGCCCGTCGCAGCCCGGGTTCCATGTCCCCCGTTGAGGCGGTGCTGTGGTCCCTGCTGGTTTCCTGCGTGCTGCCCGTGCTGGGTGGCGTGAGCACCCGCACCAGCGAGAGCGACCGTTTCCTCTACCTGCCCTCGGTGTTCCTCGCGCTGCTGCTGGCCTTCGCCCTTACGCAGTTCCGCAACCGGTACCTGCGCAACATCGGCTTCGTGGTGCTCGTCGCTGCATCGGTCCAGTTCACGTGGAAGGGCCTGTTGGATTGGAAGGCGGCCTCGGAACGGACCGCGGAGGTGATCGCCGGCCTTCCGCCCACACCCGCCGAAGGTCGCCTGCTGGTGCAGGGATTGCCCGATAACATCGGTGGTGCCTTCGTGTTCCGCAACGGCTTCGCAGAGGCCTTGCTGTTGGCCGGGCGTGACACCGCACGGATCGTGGTGGTGCCGCCGGACACCCTTTTCCTGGACCGTGCAGCGCCGGTTGAGGTGGGTCCCTCGGACCGTGTGCACGACTTCGGCGGTCGGCTGCCCTGACCATTGTTCTAGCCATCAGGTGTCGTCCGGTCGTAGCTTGGTGGTATGCTTCGGTACGTTCCGTTCGTGCTGTGGGCCCCGGCGGTGATGGCACAACCTGCGCTGGAGGTCAATCTGCTACCCGCACAGGGCCTGGTATACGGCTACCACGATGTGCCGTGGACCACACCACCCAAGGGTGGGGACAACATGAAGTGGGACCTCTCGGCGCTTCCCAAGGGCACGGTGGTCCCCTATGCCGTGCATGGACCCCAGCTCGCACCAGGGGCAGGAGCCTTCCCGGCCACGGCCACGGTATTGCAGGTGCCCGGTGAGCCGGCCGCCTATTTCCAGATGGGTGATACGGCCCTGTTCTGGCTGGGCACGGCGTCGGAGGATGATATCGTCCGCTTCGACCCGCCGATCCCTTGGGTGCACCGCCCTACGCGCATGCGCGACCGCTGGACGGATTCCACCCTGGTGGCGGTGACGGGTGGCGGGCGCATCGAACTGCGGGTGACGCACTACACGGTGACGGCCGATGGCTTCGGCACCCTGGTGATGCCCTATGGCGTGGTGCCCGAGGTGCTGCGCCTGAAGCATGAACTGCGGGTGCGGAACAAGCGCGACCCTTCGGCCCCCGAGATGTGGGAGGTGCGCTACAGTTGGTGGGTGCCCAACTGCCCCATGCCCCTGGTGATCATCTCCGAGCGCAGCGGCTGGGGGCCGCCGGACCGCGTGGTCCGCTGGCTGGACGGCAGTTGGCGCACCGACCCGCTGAGCCTTTTCCAGCCCATCAAACTGAAGGTCTTCCCCGACCCCTGTGACGAGCTGCTGACGGTGGACCTGCCCGCTGAACGGCCGGGCCACACCATCCTCCAGCTTGTGGATGCTTCCGGCGATGCGGTGAAGCAGTGGACCGTGGAGTTCACTTCGCCGGAGCTGAGGCGTCTGGTGCTGGAGGTGGGCGATCTGCCGGGTGGTCACTACACGCTGAACTGGCGCGACAGCAACGGCGCGCTCGGCAATGCCCGGCTGCAGGTGCAATAGCGGCCTATCAACGTATTCGGGAGTCGCCAGATTCCTCCTCAGGCTCCGGACATTCCGTGGATGCGCTTCAGCTCAAGCACATCCAGCAGGTCCTTTGGACGCGCGCTCTTCACCTTGCTGTTGATGAGGTCGTCGAGGGCCAGCACACGGTACCGGGCCACTTGAACGCCATTGATCTCACCGAACACGCAGCGTTCCCAAGCTTCATCGAAAGCACAGCCGGGGTTGAACCGGGTGATCAGTTCGATCTCCTGCTCGGGGGAGATCTTGATGGTGATGTTCTGCTCTGCATCGAGGACCTTGTCGGGCAGTTCCTCGACGCCATAACCGAGGGCGTTCAGCACCGCGAGCAGCTTGTCGAAATTCGTCCTGGAAGGCTCGATCCACAGGTCAACGTCAGCCGAATGGCGCTTGTAGCCATGGTGGTTCACGGCAGCCCCACCGACCAGGATGGTCCGCAGGCCGAGCTCTTGGGCCTTGGCCAGGAAGGCGTTCACTTCAGCCTCGAACCGCATGCTCGACCTTCCGGATGATGAAGTTGCCCCTGGCCTCTCCACGCTCGTGTTCTTCCGGCGGGTTCCGCTCGATGTCGCGCAGGTAGCCCTTCAAGCGCTCCCACGGCGTCAAGGCCAGGAATTCGCGTTCGCGCCGGGCGTTGCTTTCCTCCTTGGTTTCGAAGCGGATCTCCGACTTGCGTGAGGTCGACATGGACCCCGAAGGTACGACGCACGATGGCCGTTCTCAGGCGCCGAAGGACGTGAGCTTCGTGGAAGCTTTCTCACCCAGCATCTCCTTCACCGCCTCCACCACCGCGATGTCATCAATGCCGCATTCGCGGTAGAGCTCAGACTGTGTTCCGTGCTCGATGAATTTGTCGGGAATGGCGAGGCGCTTCACGTGGGCGGCATAGCCATGGTCGCCCATGAACTCCAGCACCGCGCTGCCCATCCCGCCGTGCAAGGCGTGGTCCTCCACGGTGATCACGTGCTTGAACTTGCTGAACACCTCGTGCAGCAGCAGCTCGTCGATCGGCTTCACGAAACGCATGTCGTAATGCGCCACGCTGTAGCCTTCGGCCTCCAGGGCGTCGATGCCCTTGGCGGCCAGGTTGCCGATGTGGCCGATGCTCAGCACCGCGATGTCCGTGCCGGAGCGCACCTTGCGGCCGGTGCCCACCTTGATGGCCTTGAAGGGCGTCTTCCACTCGGTCATCACGCCCTCGCCGCGCGGGTAGCGGATGCTGAAGGGACCCATGTCAGGCAGCTGGGCCGTGTACATCAGGTCGCGCAGCTCCTCCTCGTTCATGGGGGCGCTCACCACCATGTTGGGGATGCAGCGGAAGTAGGCGAGATCGAAGTTGCCGTGGTGCGTGGGGCCGTCGGCACCGGCCAGGCCGCCGCGGTCCAGGCAGAACACCACGTTCAGGTTCTGCAGCGCCACATCGTGCACCACCTGGTCGTAGGCGCGCTGCATGAAGGAGCTGTAGATGTTGCAGAAGGGCACCAGGCCCTGCGTGGCCATGCCGGCGCTGAAGGTCACGGCGTGCTGTTCGGCGATGCCCACGTCGAAGGCGCGGTCAGGCATGGCCTTCATCATGATGTTCAGCGAGCAGCCCGTGGGCATGGCGGGCGTCACGCCCACGATCTTCGGGTTCTTCTCGGCCAGCTCCACGATGGTATGGCCGAACACGTCCTGGTACTTCGGCGGCTGCGGGCTCTTGGGCACCACCTTGATGATCTCGCCGGTCTCCTTGTTGAAGAGGCCGGGTGCATGCCACACCGTGGGGCTGCCGGCCTCGGCGGGTGCGTAGCCCTTGCCCTTCTTCGTGATCGTGTGCAGGATCTTCGGGCCGGGGATGTCGCGCAGGTCGCGCAGCACCTTCACCAGGTGGTCCACATCGTGGCCGTCCACCGGACCGAAGTAGCGGAAGTTGAGGCTCTCGAACAGGTTGCTCTGCTTCAGCAGCGCGCTCTTCACCGCGTTCTCCACCTTCTGCACGATGCTCTGCGCGTTCGGCCCGAACTTGCTCATCTTGCCGAGCAGGTTCCACACCTCGTCCTTCACCTTGTTGTAGGTGTGGCTGGTGGTGATGTCCGTGAGGTACTCCTTCAGCGCACCGACGTTCGGGTCGATGCTCATGCAATTGTCGTTGAGCACCACGAGCATATCGGTGCCCGCGCCACCCGCGTGGTTCAGCGCCTCAAAGGCCTGCCCGGCGGTCATGGCCCCATCGCCGATCACGGCCACCATCTGGCGGTCCTTCTCACCCTTCAGCTTGCTGGCCACGGCCATGCCCAGCGCCCCGCCGATGCTGGTGCTGCTGTGCCCCACGCCGAAGGTGTCGTACTCGCTCTCGCTGCGCTTGGGGAAGCCGCTGAGGCCCTTGTAGATGCGGTTGGTGTGGAACACCTCGCGCCGGCCGGTGAGGATCTTGTGCCCATAGGCCTGGTGCCCCACGTCCCACACCAGCTGGTCATAGGGCGTGTTGAACACGTAGTGCAGCGCCACGGTGAGCTCCACCACGCCCAGGCTGGCGCCGAAGTGGCCGCCCTTCACGCTCACCACATCGATGATGAAGTCGCGCAGCTCCGTGCACACCTGCTGCAGCTGGTCCTCGGGGAGGGCGCGCAGGTCGGCGGGCAGGGTGATACGCTCCAGGAGCGGGTAGGAGGGCGTGGACGGGCTCATGGACGTTCGGTCTGGTGACAGGGGGAAGAACAAATGTAACGGGGGGAAGGTTCGGGGAGGCCTTGCTCGGAACGCGGTGGTGGGACGCTTGTTGCGTCCGCGATCAGCTACGGTGCTTCTCGAACCGCTCCCGATACGCCTTCTCCAGCTCCTCCCGGTGCTCCGGTGCCGCGATGCCGATCAAGGCCCGCGCGCGCTGCTGCAGGTTCTTGCCGTAGAGGTAGGCCACGCCGTGTTCGGTGACCACGTAATGCACGTGGGCCCGGGTGGTGACCACGCCGGCGCCGGGCTTCAGGAAGGGCACGATCTTGCTGGCACCCTTGGCGGTGGTGCTGCACAGGGCGATGATGGGCTTGCCGCCCTCGCTCAGGGCCGCCCCGCGCATGAAGTCCATCT
>CAUJFM010000361.1 GCA_963169595.1 Bacteroidota bacterium
CTATTGTCCGCAGCGGCTTGATCGCCCTCGAAGCTGGCCCGTGCGCCTACCCGGGTGACACCCACATGAGCCTGACCGCCGATGAAGCGCTCGCCTACGGCAGGCGCTTGGTGGACATGGCGATAGAGATGAAGCTGAAGCAGGCAACGGCAGTTGCCGAACTGAACCACACCGCAAAAGCGCTTGCAAGCGTCTGGAAGGTGATAGAGGGCACTCACTGAGCCGCTCGCAAGCCATCGGTCGAAGCCCCGCCACCGGCGGGGCTTCGCCATTCCGGGAACCGCCTGCATCCCGCGCTGCGCCTGCAAATCCTGAAGCGCTTACCCGTTCTATCGATCCATTGTGGCGGCGTTCGAGGCGCTTGAACATTGCGGCCTCAAACCCGACAAGAATGGCAACCCTGCAAATGCTCGCAAAGCAACCTTCCACCGTGAAGGAGGCCCGCAACGCCAACGCCGTAAGCACGGTGATCCGCGTGAACAACCAGCCGATCAGCAACAACGGCGCGATCTCCAACCTGCCCGGCCCTTCGGGCATCACGGCACCGCTGAGCAGCATCACCTTCAACCTGGTGAACGCCACCGCCGGTGCGCTCACCTACGTGATCGGCGACCCGACCGGCATGGTGGAGGGTGCCGCCGCTCCGGCTGTGCCATGGACCAAGCCGACCAGCATGGGGTCAGGCGGCTCTGTCGCTGGCATCGTGTCCAGCTTTCAGGCCAGCCCCATCAGCATCAACGGCCTCAACTACATCGTGAGCAACGCGCTGCAGTACGATGAGCTGCCGCAATACCACTTCGCCGACCGGGACAACCGCTACGGCCGTCAGCCGATCAACCTGACCGCCGAGCTGCGCAACTCGCAGTTCATCGCAACGCGCCAGACCTTGCGCTTCGCCCAGCCGTACGGCATGGACGAATTCCACTGCTTCACCCTGCGGGTGATGGCGAACACCACGGTGAGCCTCACCCTGCTGATCGGCGCTAACGCCGCCTGACGCTCACACCGGACCGCCCTCGTGGCCACGGGCCACGAGGGCTAATCCTGCACACATGACACTGAAGACACTGCGCGACCAGTTGGTCAGCGACCCGAATTTCCGGGTGAACTACATCGTGGCGAACAACCCCGGTGCAGTGGAGGACAAGCTCCGCGCCATGGGCTTCTCCATCAGCGGTGTGGATGACATTTGGGAGTCGCTGCGCGAACTGCTGGAACAGCAACGCACCGATGAGCTGGAGGAGGCGCTTACCGTGCCGATCCTCACCGATGATGTCGATGCTGCAGAACTGGCCGTGGTGGCCGACGTGGCGAAAGCCAACCTGCAGGCCGCCGACCCGGATGGCGTGTTGCGCCCGATGAAGAGCATGGTGCAAGGGCCATGGTCAGACGGCCCTATGGGGCCGACGAGCGAAGGGGGCACGAATGGAGGCGGGAGCACAAACGACGGCGGAGGCAGCTTCTGGAACACCCAAGCCGCCAGCGGACTGCTGCAAGGTCTATTCGGCCTCGGCGCTGGCTTCATGAGCAGCCAAGGGCTGTACCAAGTCCCGACCACCAACGAGGCACCCGATCCGAAGCGCGGAAGTGGCCTGAGCACGGTGCTCGTGATCCTCGCCATCCTCGTGTTGCTCGCTGTGGTGGCGTTCATCTTTTGGAAACGCAGCAAGTGACGGGAAATGTTCGGTGGGAATGACGCCATCGGCTTCGGAGCGCTCACGCAGGCCATCGCATGGCGAAGCATGGGCAAGGACTACCACTACAAGAACCAGAAGCTGCAGGAAAAGACCCTCGACGAGCAGAACCAAACCCGCCGTATGGCCATCAGCGCCGCGATCATCATCGCCGTCATCATCGCACTCGCCTTGATCCTACGCCGGAGATCCAAATGAAACGCACCATGATCGCAGCCGCCATCATCACCCCGCTCGTGATCGCCCTTGTGGTGGCCTACTGGATGCGCCGAACTCTCATCCCCATGATCGACAGCACACGATACCTCTGGCCCGTGCCCGGACACACCCGCATCACCTCGCGGTTCGGGCACCGGCATGCACCTACGCAAGGTGCGAGCACCGACCACAATGGCATCGACATCGGAGCGCCAACAGGCGCGGACATCGTATCCCCTTGGGATGGCGTGGTCCGCAGCGTGTTCAGCACTACGGGCGGAGGCAACCAGTTGGTAATCGACCACGCGGACGGCCGCGTGACCGGCTACGCGCACCTCTCGCAAACGCTGGTGCAGGTCGGTGATCGCGTCACCCGTGGGCAGGTCATCGCCAAAGTGGGCGCTACCGGCCGCGTGACCGGGCCACACCTTCACTTCACCCTTCGCCCAAGCCGCGAAGGTGCCCACGTTGACCCTGAAACCCTCTACGCATGAGCAAGAGCGTGAAAACCGCAGCGTTGGGCGGCGCGAAGGCCGCCGTAACGAAGGTCACCGGGCACTGGCTGTTCTGGGTGGTCCTGGCCGTGGTCGTGATCATCATCCTGTGGAAGATGAAGGGGAAGCTCGACACGTGGTGGCGCAACATCAAGGCGCACAACACGGCCGACACGACCGGCCATCAGGTGAACGCACAGGATGTCGCCAAGATCAAACAGCTCGCGCAGGAACTACGCGCCCAACTGCACAACTGGTGGGGCTACGACAGCACCAAACAGGCCGCCGCAGTAAACCAAGCCCTTGGGCTGAACGCTTCCGAGCTGGTGCAACTGGCGAAGGAATACAAGCACATCAACGACGGCACAAGTCTTCTCGAAGACTTGGACAACGAGACCTACAACACCGAAGCCGAGGAGCGGCTTATCGCCCGCCTGAACGAGATAGGTGCGGCCAAGAGCGCGAGGCCAAGGATCGAAACACCGGAACCCGAAGACAGCAGCGCCGAATACGGCATGAACGTGATCAACGAACACTCCTGAACATCATGAACACCGCAAAAACCGCCATCATCGCCATCGTCACCATCGCCATCGGCGCATTCGTGGCCCTGCAAGTGAAGTCGTACATGGATCGCAAGGCTCGCGAGGCCGAGGCCAAGCGCCTTACCAACGCCGCCGCCGCCCAGCAGGCCGGTGCCGCTGCCGACGAAGTCGCAAACAACGAGTGATCATGGAGCAGACGCAGGAAACCCAGACCGTATTCATCGAGCTTGACCGGCGCGACTTCCGGCGGGTGGCCATCCTCGCCTTCACGGCCTCGTTCGTGGCCTGCCTGCTCGCCCTCCTCATCACAACCCGAACGACCAATGGCTGAACCGACAACCCCAATGCAAGTGCTCGCGCAGCTTCAGGCGAGGCGCGATGAGCTATTGGCCAAGAAAGCGGCCTACCTCAGTGAGGCACAGGCGCAACGCAACCGCGCCGCAGACTGGCAGCGGAAGTATGATTCCACAAAGCCACGGCGGCGAGACGAGAACGACCTGAACATGGTGGCCGACGCGAACAACCAAGCAAGGATCGCGGAAGGCCAAGCAGCGGACGTGCAGAAACAGATAGAGGTGGTGGATGCCCAGATCAAGGACGCCGAGAAGGACATCCAGCAGTACAACGCCGCCTTGGCCGATGCCACCAAGAACGGGCTGACCGGTGCAGCCGCCGAAGTGGCTGCACAAGCCACGGTGGAAGCAGCCAAGAGCAAGGCCATGACCTACAAGATCGTCGGCATCACCGTGGCCGCGCTCGTGCTCATCATCGCGGCCGTGTTCGCATGGCGCAAACTGCGGAAACGCTCCTGACGATGAAGACGCGCACACTCGTCATCACCGGCGTCATTCTCACCATTGTCGTCGTGGCGATGCTCACCGTGCTGAACAAGGCATGGTGGATGAAGCGGCTCCGTGCCCGGCATCAACTGCCGTGGCCAGCCTCGCAGGACGCGGAGAAGTCGAAGGCGGTAAGCCTTCTGACGATCGTGCAGCTCGTACGCACGAACGTGGTGGGTGAGCTGGCGGCGGGAGAGGCGGGGCCGCTCCCAGAAGGCACGACCAGCGCGAAGGACAAGATGTTGAAAGACGCAGGGTTCGCATGGTAGCATGGAAAGGACCACGGGCATGTTCATCGGAGGAGTGGCCGTCGGCCTCGGTATCGCCGGTATCGCTGGCTACCTGCTGTACGCGCGTGTCATGAAGGTCGTACGCGGAGATCAGCCGCTTCCGGGCGACATGGACGCGAAACTGACGCACTTCGGGATCGATATGCTGAGGGAAATGTTGAGCAGGCCGCAATGAACACCAACACGCAACACCTCATTCAGGTCATCACCACGAGTTTGGTGACGGTAGCAGGCAGCTATCTGACGATCACCTCACACATCGACGCGGCGGTCGCCGACAAGGTGCATGAAGCGATCGCGCCGGTGGAATGGCGCGTGACGCAAGCGCGCACGCACACCGACAGTCTGCACCGTGTGCAGGCGCTGGAGATCGACGTGCTCAGGAGGTCGCAGAACCAGAAGCGCAACCGATGAACCCATTCGTTGACCGGTTCACGCCCATACTGGCCACCGATGGTGGATGCCAGCAGGAAGCCTTGAGCGGCACGGCGCGGCTTGGAGTGCTTTTCGACGTACCGTTCAACGCCAATAGCGCGTGGCTGCAGGCCGATGCGGATATTCAGTTCCGTATGGACGGCGACCCAGCCGGAAGTGCAGCGCTCACGCTCACTAAGCTCACGTTCCTGCCTCTCGCCAATCGTGCGATGCTCGACCGCCTCATCCTGACCGGGTCGGCCACGATCGCCGTGCAGTTCGGCGAGGGGGATGTGGGGCCGATCCCTTCGGCACCCATCGTGGCGGATGGCGGTGGTGGCCCCCCCATACCGGGGACCGGCACCGTCACCAGCATCAACGTGGCGGGCGGCGATACGGGTCTGGTGCCTACGGGTGGGCCTGTCACCTCCGCTGGCGTGATCACACTCACAGGGCGAGCACGGGTGGATACGGCGAAGGTCGTACACGTGATGACCTCGGGCAACGATAGCACCGGTCTGCCGTATCGCTTGGATAAGCCGTTCGTGACCTTGGCCGCAGCCGTGGCTGCATCTGCTCCTTACGACACCATCAAGGTCTGGCCTGGCCTCTACCCCAGCACAGAGGTCGGCATCCCTCATGACCTGCACGTGGATCTGCTCAACGCTGTGCTCGCTGGAGATGGCGTCTACGTGCTGAGCACCCAAGGTGCTAACCTGCGTGTGTCAGGCAGTGGCGAAGTCAGGCATACCGGCAATAAATGGGCGCTGTACGCGCCCGGCGGCTCGGTCAACAGTGATGGAGTGCAGTATAGCACTGCAACATCGGGCATGGCGATACATGCCGAATCCGTCACCATGTGCCGGATCAACGGTGACATGGTCGGGGGCCTCCGTGTCTATAGTGCGCAGTTGGTTCAAGTGCAGGCGGCTATCCACGCCAATGAGGCATTGCTGATCGAGGGCGCTCAGCGTCTGATATGCGCCGGATATGTGGTGTCGCCCGGCGGTGCGGGCAATGCCGTCACTGTCGGGGACTGCGTAAGCGCTGACCTGCGGATGAGCGTGGAGGCGCAAGCCGGTGCGGTACGTATAGTCGGCACATCGCATGCATTGATCGTCGGTGATCTATCGAGCACGCTGAGTCACGCGCTGAAAATCGAAAACAGTGACGTGACGATCTACGGCAACTGCACCAGCACGGGCGGCAACGGTGCCGCAAATGGTGTTTGGCTGACCAGCGGGAAGTGTTCCGTCTATGGCAACTGTGCGGCGGTGGCGGCGCTACCGGCGAAAACAGACGGAGGGCACTTGATCCTGCACGGCGATGCACACAGCGAGAGGAGGTGGGGCGTCGGCACGATCAACGGAGGACGGATCGATATGTACGGAACCGCGAGTTGCGACCAGCGTGCAGCGGTGTATGTCGGACCCGGCGGAGAGGTTCATCTCCACGGACGCGCGGTCGCGCCAAACGCTCTCGAAGGAGCGGTCCTGTTGACGCCAACGGGAGCGCTCACCTTGTACGGCGGTGCGTATCTCGACACGCAGAGCACATACAACATGAACGTAGAGGGTGGCGTGGCGGCCACCGTGCGCAACTACGGCGCGGCGGCCAACAAGCCCACCCGGCCTGCTGTTACGGTGGTCGGCGCACCGATTTTGATCGTGCCATGAACACCACGAACGCCCGCAACACACCGATCCTCGGCCCGCTTGGATGTCAGGAAGTGGTAACGCCGGGCACACCCACGCTACTGAGTGATCTGGTAGCCATCCCACACGATGCGTATTCCGCATGGGTGCAGGGGGTAGGTGGCGACATGCTCTTTTCCTTGAACGCATCCACGGCCGGAGCAGCGGGCCTAAGCGCTCAGGATCTACGGTTGTCCACCCCGGCAGCCATTCGGCGATGCGTGATCAAGGCCGGGACCGCCACCGGGATCGTGGTGCAGTTCTATACGGGCAACTCAGGGCTGTAGATCAGGTGATCGCCGGATCATCGCGGCGTTAGGCGCGTCGGTGTAATCGGCACCCCATAGGCGCAGGCTATCGGACAGCTCATTACAGTGGCGCAAAGCGACTTCCCACCTCGCACGATCAACGCCATGTCCTTTATGGCGGTAGATGTCCACGAGGGCGAGCAGAACGGCGCGTAAGTGCGCCAGTGACACGCTGACGTCCTTCCACGCATAGTGGATGTAGTCCGGGCCGCCACGCCGCCGCAATGCGCGGTCCATGGTGTTCTCGGCATCACGGATGGATGAGGTCAACGCGCGGTCGGTGGAAGGCTTCAAGCTCTCGTGGTAGTGCCACGCCATGCGCCA
>CAUJFM010000362.1 GCA_963169595.1 Bacteroidota bacterium
GCGCGACGGCTACAACATCGACGACATCCGCGCCAAGTGCCTGCGCAACGGCTTCAGCCGCGTGGAGGCCCGCTACAGCTACGGGGCGCCCGGCAAGATCAGCTGGAAGCTGAGCATGAAGTGGCCGCTGCAGATGCTGAATACCAGCAAGCTCTTCTTCATGGTTCTGCCGGTCTACTACCTGCTCGCCTACCCCATCGCCTTCGTGCTGAACATGGCCGATGTGCGGATGAAACACCCCACCGGGACGGGACTGATCGTGAAGGCGTGGAAGTAGCCATGTGCTGATGTGCACATGTGCCCATCAGCACATGACGCGATGAACCTCCCCCTCCTCTTCGCCCGGCGCTACCTGCTGGCCAAGCGGTCCACCAACGCCATCAACCTGATCACCTTGATCAGCATCGTGGTGATCGCGGTGGTGACGGCCGCCATGGTGGTGGTGCTGAGCGCGATGAACGGGATCAATGACCTGGTCGACAAGCTCTACAGCCCCTTCGACCAGGACATCACCATCACGGCCGTCGAGGGCAAGACCTTCGAGCGCAGCGCCGTTCCGTTGGACAGCATCCTGGCCCTGCCCGCGGTCCACAACAGCAGCTGGACCATCGAGGAGAACGTGCTGCTGCAATGCGGCGACCAGCAGGCCGTGGCCACCCTGAAGGGCGTGGAGCCGCAATACCTGGCCATGAGCGACATGGCCACCCATCTCTACACCGGCAAGCCAAAGCTGGAAGGCGCTCACGGTCCGGCGGCCATCCTCGGCATCGGGCTGAAGGTGGAACTGGACGTGCCGCTGGACGATGGCGTGCTGGAACCGCTGGAGATCAGCGCTCCGGTGCGCGGTCGCAAGCTGAGCCGCGACCGGCAGCAGGCCTTCGAGCACACGGCTGTGGCGGTCGCCGGGAGCTTCAGCCTCAACATGGACTTCGATTCCAAGTACGCCCTGGTGCCGATCGACCTCGCCGATTCACTGCTGCATTACCGCGGTGCGGTGAGCGCACTGGAACTGCAACTGGCCCCCGGCATGGACCTGGAACGGCTGGCCACCGCGCTGCAAGAGCGCCTGGGTCCCGGACTGCTGGTGCGCACCCGCTACCAGAAGAACGCCCTGATGTACCGCACCAACGCCACCGAGAAGCGCATCACCTACCTGCTGCTCACCTTCATCGGGCTCATCGGCGCCTTCAACATCATCGCCTCGCTCACCATGATGATGATCGAGAAGAAGCAGGACATGCGCACGCTGATGGGCATGGGCGCGGGCGGGCAACTGGTGCGCCGCATCTTCCTCTACGAGGGCCTGCTGATCGTGGTCGTGGGGATCGTGGCCGGCCTGGTGGTCGGAGGCGGCATCTGCTGGGCGCAGCAGCGCTTCGGGCTGGTCCCCATGGAAGGCACCATGGTGGAGGCGTTCCCGGTGAAGGTGCTCTGGACGGACCTCTTGCTGGTGGTGGCCACGGTGCTGGGCATCGGACTGCTGGCCACCCGGGTGCCGCTGCGGGCGCTCAGCCGGCGGTTCCTTCACGCAGCTAATGAACGCTGAACGGACTCGACCGCCCGCCTCACGGCCACACGAGCCGCCCCCTACCGATCACCTGCGCCTGCTGATCCAGGAAGTGGTAGATGCCCACCCCTTGTTGCGCCATGACGATCACATCGCCATCGCGCACCGAGCGCTGTTGGAGCTGCCGTCCCGATGCATCGAACAGCGTGACCCGCAGCGCCCCCTCAGTGGCAGGCACCTGCACCCGATAAGCACCGTCACCGAGCGGCACCAAGCCCGCTACCCGTTCAGCGGTCGCTTCGGACACCGCCAGCAAGCTCTCGCACGACCACGGCTCGATCCGTTTGTAGCTGATCACCTCATCGGTATAGCAACGCAACTCACGGCCGTCATCACCATCCACACCTGCATTGCACGCATCATGTGGTGCGAAGTACCCGGTGGTATAGCCGATGCGTTCGATGACCGTATCGGCTTGGACGAACCACTCGGCGCCATCCATGATGTAGTGCCGCTCCACGGCCAACCAACGCAGGGGAACCTCATTCTGCACAAGCATACCTGTATCCAGCACCTGCACATAGCTGGTAGTGTCACATATATGATAACTGTAGGGGCGAGCCATCAGCCATTGATCCCCGGGCACCGCATTCATATCGTACAAGACGGCGAACGTCTCGTGCTCATTCTCCCAGATACGTACAAGACCATTGCTCTCGTGAACGATGAACGGGTAAAGCGGACTAATACTCCACGCATGTGGAGGTTCTACAAAGGCAGCCACCGTCTCGCGGCGCAGCACACGTGCCTGCTCGCCTCCAAGTACTGTATCACCATCGGCCACCATGCGTGTGTAACCAACGAAAGCACCTACGTTCCAGTACTCGTGCTGCCAGGTGGCGCCTTCGGCGAACCATGATTGTCCGATCCCAGGCAATGTCGCCAGCCACATCAACAATACCAGCAGAGTACGCATGTCCTTCGCGAGTTGGTGCGGGTCGTACCTGTCCTCAGTCCATTGAATAACAGACCTTGAATATAGGACAGGACCGGAGGCGCGAGCGCTGCCTGGGCGTCGCCCGTTCACACCACCTCGGCAGCGGCGTAGATCGCCTTCACCTCGTCCAGGATCGCCTCGATGTTCGCCGGCTCGCGCTCGGTGCACAACCGCAGGCGCACCTCCTTCACGTTGGGCAGGCCCTTGAGGTAGTTGCCGTAGTGACGGCGCATCTCCACCACGCCCTCCCACGGCCCTTTCCAGGCCAGTGAACTGCGCAGGTGCTGGCGCGCGGCCTCCACACGGTCGGCCACGGTGGGCGGCGTGCGGTGCGTGCCAGTGGCCATGTAATGCTTGATCTCGTTGAAGATGAACGGATGCCCGATGGTGGCACGACCGATCATCACTCCATCCACGCCGTAGCGGTTCCGGTACTCCACGGCCTTCTCCGGTGAATCGATGTCGCCGTTGCCAAAGATGGGGATGTGCATGCGCGGGTTGTTCTTCACCTCGCCGATCAGCGTCCAGTCGGCCGGGCCCTTGTACAACTGGGCGCGCGTGCGGCCATGGATGCTCAGCGCGGCAATGCCCACGTCCTGCAGCCGCTCGGCCACTTCGATGATGTTCTTGCTCCGGTCGTCCCAGCCCAGGCGCGTCTTCACGGTCACGGGCAGCTTCACGGCCTTCACCACCTTCTCGGTGAGGCGCACCATCTTGTCCACATCGAGCAGCAGGCAGGCGCCGGCGCCCTTGCTCACCACCTTGTGCACGGGGCAGCCGTAATTGATGTCGATGAGGTCCGGACCGGCGGCCTCGGCGATGCGTGCGGCCTCCTCCATGGCGTCCTCGCTGCCCCCGAAGAGCTGGATGCCGATGGGGCGCTCGGCCTCGAAGATGTCGAGCTTCTTCAGCCCCTTGGCGGCCTTGCGGATGAGGCCCTCGCTGCTGATGAACTCGGTGTACATGAGGTCGGCCCCGTGCTGCTTGCACAGCGCGCGGAAGGGCGGGTCGCTGACGTCCTCCATGGGGGCCAGCAACAACGGGAACTCCGGCAGTTCGATGGGACCGATGCGGGGCATGATCAAATGGCCGGCAAAGGTACGGGAAGGG
>CAUJFM010000363.1 GCA_963169595.1 Bacteroidota bacterium
TGCCACGCCATCGCCACCGACAGCCAGGGCAACGCCTACTGGGTGGGTAGCCTGGCCGGCACCGTGGACCTTGGCTGCGGCACCATCACCGATGGCAACAGCGACGTGATGGGCTTCATCGCCAAGCGCGGTCCCGATGGCAGCTGCCAGTGGGTGCGCTCCATCACCGTGGGCTTCAACGATGCGTGGGTGTACGGCGTGGCCATCGACGCGCAGGACCGTATCTACATCACCGGCAGCTACGATGGCAACGCCACCTTCAGCGATGGCGTCACGCTGAACAGCCTGGGCAGCGACGACATCTTCCTGGCGCGCTACACCACCGACGGCACCTGCCTTTGGGCGCGCCGTGCGGGCAGCAGCGGGTCTTCCGATGCGGCGCGCGATGTGGCCGTGTCCGCCGATGGGGGCGTGTTCATCACGGGCCATGCGGGCGGCACCACCATCACCTTCGATGGCGTGCAGCTGCCCAACCCCGGCAATTACCGACAGGTCTTCGTGGCCCGGTACGACAGCACGGGCGCGGTGCAGTGGGCGCGCGCCAGCAGCGGCCTCGGCCAGAGCAAGTCCAGCCGCCGCATCAGCGTGGCCGATGGGCGCCTGTTCATCACCGGTCAGGTGGGCTTCTCCGCCGCCACCTTCGATGGGCTCGCCCTCACACCGGGCAGCACCGGCAGCCACCTCATCGTGCTGGCCACCGATCTGGACGGCAACGGCCTGTGGGCGCGCAGCTACGGCAGCGGCGACCACGAGGGCATGGGCATCGCGGCCGATACGCTCGGCAACGTGTTCGTGGCCGCGCGCATGTGGGGCAGTCTCTTCCTGCCCGATGATACCCTCACCTCGGTGAGCAGCAACGACGACATCCTGCTGATGAAGCTGGACCGCGACGGCACCCACCACTGGGCCCGCAGCACCGGTTCCTCGCAGCGCGACCTGGCGTGGGACGTGGATGCGGACGGCATGGGCAACGTGCTCGTGGCCGCGCAGTTCAACCAGAGCATCGACTTCTTCGGCACACCTTTCACCGCGCTGGGCGGGGAGGACATCCTCATCGCCAAGCTCGATGGCGATGGAGAGGTGGTGTGGGCCGCGCGTCCCAGCGGCTTCCAGCGCGATGTGCCCCTGTGCATCCACCGGCAGGCCGCGGCGCCGCACGCCCTCTACTTCGGAGGCTATTACTGGGGAAGTATCACCTACGGCAGCACCACCATCGATGATGTGCTCAACGGCGACGCCATGATCGTGGCGGGCATCGACACCACCTTCCACGTGAGCGCGCAGGCGGCCGCCGCATGTCCCGGTGCCTGCGATGGCACGGCCCAGGCCTTCGTGAACGGCACCGCACCGTTCAGCTATATGTGGAGCACCGGCGCCACCACGCCCATCATCACGGAGCTTTGCCCAGGCGAGTACATCGTGGAGGTGATCGATGCGGACGGCACTGTGCATATCGATACCGTGCAGGTGGTGGAGCATGCGGACCCCGGCTACACCGTGCAGCAGCTCGGCGATTCGCTGTGGGTGGCGGGTGGCACGGCGTGGCAATGGTACATGAGCGGCACCACGCTGGTTGGTGACAGTGCCTCCACCATCGCATTGGTCAACGGCGACTACCACGCGCTGGTCACCGATGTGTTCGGTTGCACCTGGAGCACCGATACCCTCACCTTCCTCACCACAGGCCTGGGCGCTCAAGCATCCAGCAACGGACTGCACGTGTTCCCGAACCCCACGCGGGATGTGTTCTTCATCGAGCATAGTGGTGATGTGGTCCGCATGGCCGAGCTGCTCAACAGCACGGGGCAGCGGGTGCGGGTCATCACCCTGGTGCCCGGGCGTGTGCAGGTGGATGTGGCTGCGCTGCCTGCGGGGCTGTACCTGCTGCGCGTGGCCGGTGGGGCCGTGGTGCGGGTGGTGGTGGCGTGATCCTCCAACGGTCGTGATGGGTCGCCTTCCGAAAGAGTTCGGGACATGATCACACCGCAAGTTCGCACCCACGTTGTACACGCACGGCCTCATCCGGACCGTCACGCCGGGCGCAGCGACGGCCTTGCGCGCAAGAAGACCCGGTGTCTCTCCCAAGGCTTGCCGATGAGCATTGGAGAGACGCCGGATAAGCGCCTTCCACGCACGGGCCCGCTCGCGCGCTTGCCGGCGTGACGGACCTACGCGCGTGGTGCACCACGACGAAGGAAGCGTGACCAACGCACGTGGCAGGATCTTCATCCCTGTCCCATGCGCCAACCACCCGCTCGTCCCTTACCCTGATGTTCGTCAGTCCCAGGTGAAGGGTAAGGGCTACGTTTGCATGCGATGATCCTGGGGAGGCTCCTGCTGTTCCTGTTCGCGGCCACGGTCGCGGCCCCGGCGGTCGTGATGGTGGATTTCCTGCTGGAACGCGACCGGATCATCAAGGAGCTGTGCGTGCAACGCACGGTGCCCGAGATGGAGCGCACCTGCCACGGCCAATGCCACCTGGCCAAGCAATTGAAGGAGACCAGCGGCACCCGCGAGGATGCACCCCTGCCGCCCACCATCCGCTTCGAGGTGCAGTTCGCCAGCGAGCGACCGCAGCTGGACGTGAGCGCCCCGCAGGTGGACGTGCAGCGCCAGCATCCCCACGCAGGGAGCCTGGCCTTGCTGGCCGGCCATACGACCTGTCCGGAAGGCGTCCCCTGGGGTTGAGGTGAACCGCGGCCGCGCGCCGCTCCTGTTCCACCTTCAACCTCATTCCACATGATCCGAACCCTCGTGGTCGGGGCGCTGCTCACGTTGGCGCTCCCCACCCTGGGCTGTGACGTATGCGGCATCTTCCTCAACGTACAGCCCAATGACCGCAGCACCCAGTTCGGGATGCTGTACCGCCTGCGCACCTTGTCGCGCGACTTCGGCACCGAAGGCGTCACCCTGCTGAAGCACGGTGGCACCCTGGAGCCGGCCATGGACCGCAAGGTGAAGGAGCTGATCCAGGCCTTGGAAGTGCGCGCTGACATCCGCCTGGCCGACCGCTGGGTGCTGCTGGTGGCCGCTCCCGTGGTGAACAGCTACCAGAGCCTGAACGGTTTCCAGACCTACGACGTCTACGGCCTCGGCGACCCCTTCGCCCTGATGCGCTACCAGCTGGTGAACACCAAGCGCACCGCCACGGACACCACCGGCGGACTGGTGCACCGCCTGCAGCTGGGCGCCGGTGTGAAGCTGCCGCTGGGGCTTTCCGATGCCACCTACAACAGCGAGCGCCTGCATCCCGATGCCCAGCCCGGCACCGGCTCGTGGGATGCGTTGCTGAGCATCGAGTACGCCCTGCGCGGCCGCCGCAACGGCCTCATGTTCTCCTCGCTCGCACGCATCAACACGGCCGATCCCCATGGCATCCGCCTGGGCCACACCGCCAGCACCACGCTGGATATGTTCCACACCGTCAAGCTCGGCAACACCGTGCAGCTGCTGCCCTCCCTGGGCGGCTACCTGGAATGGGCCGGGCACGACGACAACCATGGCGTGGAGGAGATGGGGACGGGCGGCACCACTTGGTACGCCACCGCCGGCCTGCGCGCCTATTGGAAAAGCTGGATGTTCACGGCCACCTACCAGAAGGCCCTGGGCTGGGACATCGGCGATGAGATGACGGCCACCGACTACCGCGTGGTCACAGGGCTTTCCTTCTTCCTGAAGAACAACTGAACAACAACCGAACTTTGACCAACATGAACAAGCAACTGCTGCTGCTCGCCACCATCGCCGTGGCGCTGGGCGCCTGCAAGAAGGATGAGGAGGAGACCCCGGCCCCCGGCCAGCCTTCCGCCACCACCGGCACTTTCAAGATCGACTTCGGCTTCCACTGGGGCGCGGGCGACTTCGACCTGGCGAACACGTACACCGATGGCAACGGCCACGCGGTGAAGTTCACCACCGTGAAGTTCTACCTCTCGCATCCCGAGCTGATGAACGGGGGCACCGAGGTGGCCCACTTCCACAACAGCTACCTGATCTTCGATGCCGCCACGCCGCACGGGTCGCAGAACGTGGGCACCATGAGCCCCGGCTCTGTCACCGAGCTGCGCTTCACCATCGGGCTGGACAGCCTCACCAACCACGCCGATCCGCTCACGGCCGCCTATCCGCTCAACATCCCCGGCATGCACTGGTCCTGGAACCCCGCTGCGGGCTACAAGTTCCTGAACCTCGAAGGCCGCGTGGACGATGATGGCGATGGCGTGGTGAACGACGATGATCCCACCTTCACCTACCACTGCGCCACGGATAATGCCCGTCGCGAAAGCGCCCTGGCGGTTGCCGGCTCGGTGGCCGCCGGTGGCACCCTGGCCCCGCACCTGGAGGTGCGCATGGACCTGCTGGTGGCCGGTGTGGACATGCTCGGCACGCCGATGGCCATGGGCTACGAGGCGGCCAATGCGCAGCTGATGGACAACCTGGTGACGGCGCTCGTGATCGAGTGACGGATAATGGTTCGCAGGGTCCCCTCCTTCGTCGGGAGACCCTTCGGAGGTTGGATGCACTGAGAGCGGGGGCCACAGGGCTCCCGCTTCTGCTTTGCGGCCCGCCTACTTCTCGAACACCAGCAGCTGCGCGTTCACGCCCAGCGAGAGCAGGATGGTGTTGATGTCGTTCACGAAGCCCTTGGGGCCGCACACGTAGAAGTGCTGGTCGAAGTCCTGCACCAGCGCCACCAGCAGGTCGCGGTCGATGTGGCGCTCGCGGAAGCCGATCACGCCCTGGCGGCTGAAGATGCGCAGGTAGTGCTTCTCGCCCATGAGGTGCAGCATCTCATCGTCCAGGATCAGGTCGGAGACGGTGCGGTTGGAGACCAGCAGCGTGTTGCCCTTCACGCGCTCCTCCTTGTGCAGCTGCCGCAGGATGGCGATGAAGGGCGTGATGCCCGTGCCGCCCGCGATGAAGTAGCCCGGCCCCTGGTAGGTGATGGCGCCGAAGGGCTCGTGCAGGATCAGCTCGTCGCCGGCGCGCAACAGGCCCAGGCGCTTGGTCACCCCGTCGTGGTCGTCGTAGATCTTGATGATGAACTCCAGCTTGCGCGCGGTGGGCAGGCTGGTGAAGGTGAAGGGCCGGCGTTTGTCCGTCCACCCCTCGGCATTGATGGCCACCTCGCAAGCCTGGCCGGGAACGTAGCGGTAGCCCTTGGGCCGTTCCACCTCGAAGCGCTTCACGTTGGGGGTGATGAACGTGGAGCGCAGGACCTTCACCACATGCGGCATGGGCGGAAGATAGTGAGGAGGTGGGGTGTGGGGCATGAGGGGCGTGTTCGGTACAGGGG
>CAUJFM010000364.1 GCA_963169595.1 Bacteroidota bacterium
ACGAACGAATGCGGCCTGCACGGCGAGCACATGCACGTGTTCTACTGGCTGCATGGTCTCGTGATCGAGGTGCACCTGGAGTTCCAAGGGCTGGAGGTGCAGGATGTGCGTGCGCTCCGCTATTCCGATGAGGAGATGGAACGGCTCCTGTGCAGCATCTGGCTTGGTGATCTGCGGCAGTTCACCCAGCAAGGGGAGGCGCCCTTCTGAGGCTGCTCGGCGCGCGCTGATCGGGATCACCCGAACAGGTGCGACAGCACCTCGTTCACCTGCGCCACCTGCACCAGCTCGATACCCTTCACCGGACCGATGCCCTTGGTGCCCTTGGGCACGAACACGCGGGCGAAGCCCAGCTTCTGGGCCTCGGCGATGCGCTGCTCGGTGCGCGTCACGGGGCGGATCTCGCCGGTGAGGCCCACCTCACCGCAGAACGCGGTGTCCATGGGGATGGCGATGTCGGCGTTGCTGCTGAGCACGGCGCACACCACGGCCAGGTCGATCGCGGGCTCCTCCACTCGGAAGCCGCCAGCAAGGTTGAGGAACACGTCCTTCTGACCCAGGCGGAAGCCGCAGCGCTTCTCGAGCACGGCGAGCAGCATGTTCAGGCGGCGCAGGTCGAAGCCGGTGGCGCTGCGCTGCGGCGTGCCGTACACCGCACTGCTCACAAGGGCCTGCACCTCGATCAGCAGGGGGCGCTGACCTTCAAGCGTTGCGCTCACCGCCACGCCGCTGGGGCGTTCGCGGCGGGCGCCGAGCAATACCTGACTGGGGTCCTCCACGGCGGCGAGGCCCGTGCCGTGCATCTCGTAGATGCCGAGCTCGTTGGTGCTGCCGAAGCGGTTCTTCAAGGGGCGTAGCAGCCGGTACGCGTGGTCGCGGTCGCCCTCGAACTGCAGCACGCAGTCCACCATGTGCTCCAGCACTTTCGGACCGGCGATGAAACCGTCCTTGGTGATGTGGCCGATGAGCACGAAGGGCACATTGGTGGCCTTCGCGAAGCGCATGATCTCGGCGGTGCACTCGCGCACCTGTCCCACGCTGCCCGGGCTCGCATCCAGCGTGGCCGTGTGAAGCGTTTGCACGCTGTCGATCACCACCAGCCCCGGCTCCAGCGCCTCGATGTGCTTGAAGATGTTCTGCGTGTTGGTCTCGGTGAGGACGTAGCATCCTTCGCCGACGGCCGCTCCCGTTTCCTGCTGCAGTCGCTCCGCCCGCATCTTCACCTGATGCTCGCTCTCCTCCCCGGAGACGTAAAGCGTCCTCAGGTGCGGATTGCGCAGGGCGGTCTGCAGTAGCAGCGTGCTCTTGCCGATGCCGGGCTCCCCACCGATGAGCGTGATGCTGCCGGGTACCAGGCCGCCGCCGAGCACGCGTGCCAGTTCACCATCGCTGAGCGGGATGCGCGGACCATCCTGTGCAGGGATGTCGCCAATGGCCACCGGCTTCGGGTTGCGCGCCTTCACGCTCGCGGGCGTGCCGCGCTTCTCCTCCACGCGGTCGCGCACCTCCTCCACCAGGGTGTTCCACTGCTTGCAGCTGGGGCATTGCCCAAGCCATTGCGGAAAGGCCGAGCCGCAGCTCTGGCAGACGAATTGGGAGCGGACCTTGGCCATGTGTTCAGTTCAGGTCGTGATCGGCCTTCGGTCTGGCTTGTGGCCTTCCGTGTTCCAGCGCCTCGGCCACCATGTCGATCGCTTGGGCCAGATGGTTCCGCCTGGCGAGCAGTTCCGCTTCATCATGCGTTTCCCAGTAACCACCCTCATCAAGTACATGCAGCTCCTCGAAAAGTGGGGCTACCTCCTCCAGTAGATGCACGATGCGCTTATGGTTGTCCAGCGCAGTGAATTGCGTCTTGCAGCTGCAGGCCATCCGGCGGTCCTTGCCGAACACGAAGAACACTGGTTCGCAGGCGGGCTGGAAGTTGAGCAGAAAGCCTTTTAGCGGGGCCGAGGTGTCCATCAGGTCGTCGTTCAGATAACGACCGAGCTCTCCCGCCTCATCGTCTATATCCATCAGCTCCGCCTCCGCAGCGTTGGCATGGCGAAGCAGCACTTCCCGCAACTGCGGCAGTGAAGCGAATGTACGCAGGGTG
Organism: Bacteroidota bacterium; assembly: GCA_963169595.1. Classification (GTDB taxonomy): domain Bacteria; phylum Bacteroidota; class Bacteroidia; order Flavobacteriales_F; family PHOS-HE28; genus PHOS-HE28. The sequence goes on from CAUJFM010000364.1 coordinate 2,093, forward strand.
CCATGGAAGTGGATCGAGAGGCCCATGCTGCGAAGGAACGAACGAGGATGGAGGTCAACCCTTGCGGATCTTCTCGACCAGACCGGTGGTGGAGAAGCCGTCCACGAGCTTCAGGCTGTGCACGCTGCCGCCGCGGGCCTTCACCAGGTCGGCGCCCACGATCTTGTCCTCCGGCCAGTCGCCGCCCTTCACCAGCACATCCGGGCCGATGGCCTGGATCAGCTCCAGCGGGGTGTCCTGGTCGAAGATCACCACGGCGTCCACCAGCCGCAGGGCGGCCAGCACCTTGGCCCGGCTCAGCTCGTCGTTCAGCGGACGTTCTGGCCCCTTGTTCTGGCGCTTCACGCTCGCATCGCTGTTCAGGCCGATCACCAGGCGATCGCCCAGGGCAGCGGCCTCCTGCAGGTACTCCACATGCCCGCGGTGCAGGATGTCGAAGCACCCGTTGGTGAACACGATGCGGTCGCCCTTCATGCGCCAGATGTTGCACAAGCGCTGGACGCTCACCAGGTCCAGGATGCGTTTGTCGGTGGGGGCCACGAGCGTGCCTGCGGTCATGTGGTCGATGGTTTGCCTTTGCGGGTGATCAAAAGTAGCGAGATGCCGCCGAGGCCGATGAGCAGCACCGATTGGGCCACCCACAATAGCCAGCCCATGGCCAGCGCGTCGGGACGGATGAGCCCGCCTCCCTGCGGGGTACCCATGTACACCCCCACGATCAACGCGACGAACGCGGGGTAGGCGCCGATGCCGCCCTGCACGAGCACGATGCCCACCGAGCCGGCCACGAAGCCGGCCATGATGCCGGCCATGGGCACCTGGGCCGTGCTGGGCAGGGCGAAGAATCCCACCCAGAACATGGCCAGGTACAAGGCCCAGATCAACACGGTATGGAACAGGAAGGCGCCGGGCGATTTGGTGTGGAACACCGAGCTCAGTCCGGCGATGAAGCCCCGCAGGGCCTCCTTCACGCGCGCCTGTAGGGCGGGGCGGGTGAGGTAAAGCCACACCCCGAAAGCCCCGCCGATGACCAAGGCAGCAAGGAGGAACCACATCCACGGCAGGCCGGGCTCCGCTGCTTCTGCCGAGGTGGGCTGTCCGGCCCTGAAGAGGGCGATGCGTTCCTTGAACAGGTCAAGCTTGTCCAACTGGAGCAGGAGCGTGAGGCCCGCGATGCCGAGCAGCATGATCATGTCCACCGCGCGCTCGGCCAGGATCGTGCCGAACCCCTTCTCGAAGGGCACGCGCTCCTTGCGGTCCAGCATCACGGCACGCGTGGCCTCCCCGGCCCGGGGCAGCAGCATGTTCATGAAGTAGCCGGTCATGGTGGCGTGGTAGGCGTTCCAGAAGCCGGCCTGGTAGCCCATCGGTCGCAGCAGGTAGCGCCAACGCCAGGCACGGCTCAGGTGGCTGCCCCAGCCCAAAAGCATGCTCAGCACCAGCCAGCCCCAGTTGGCCTGGCCGAAGGCAGCGAAGAGCTCCGCCCGCTGGCCCTCGTCCAGCTGGTCATAGAAATAGTACACGAGCCAGAGGCCCAGCGCGAGGGGCACCAGCACCTTGAGCGCGCCGATGACCGCCTTTCCCATGGGCTCAGGCCTTGAGCTTGTTGGTCCACTCGTCGGGGAAGATGATGGTGGGGCGGAACACGCGCGCCTCCTCCAGGGTCATCCGGGCGTAGGCCACCACGATCACGATGTCGCCCACCGAGGCCTTGTGCGCGGCGGGGCCGTTCAGGCAGATGCGGCCGGTGCCGCGCTCGCCCTTGATCACGTAGGTCTCCAGCCGTTCGCCGTTGTTCACGTTCAGCACCTGCACCTTCTCGCCCTCTACGAAGCCCACCGCATCGATGAGGTCCTCGTCGATGGTGATGCTGCCGATGTAGTTCAGGTCCGCTTCGGTGATGCTCACT
>CAUJFM010000365.1 GCA_963169595.1 Bacteroidota bacterium
CACGCACGTGGCCTACTCCTACTTCAACCGCGAGGTGATCGAAGAGGAGGACGAGGGCACCTACGCCGAACGCACCGCGCCGATCAAGCTGCCGAGCTACAGCTGGAACCATGGCCTGGGCGAGGTGCTCGGCGCGTTGCAGCCGCAAGGGCTGCGCGTGGAGCGCTTTGCGGAGCTGGACGGCTCGCCGCACGATTGCTTCGCCAACACGGTGCAAGGCCCCGATGGCCTCTACCGGATCAAGGGCATGGAGGGCAAGCTGCCGATGGTGTACGGGTTGGTGGCGACGAAGCCAGCAGATGATCGGCCATGAGGCGCGCATGGGCCATGGCATGGTTCGCGCTGCTCTGGTTCGGATGCCAGGTGCGCACGGCGGACGACCACCTGCGCATCGCGGGTGAACTGGAGGCTGCCGGACAAGTGGACTCGGCCTTGGTCCACTTGGATGAAGCGGTGCGCAAGGACGGTCAGCACCTGTGGGCGCGACTCGAGCGCGGAGTACTCCGCTCCCATTTGGGCGACCAGGCCGGCGCGATCGCGGATGATGACACCGTGCTGGCCCTGGACCCGGACAATCAGACAGCGCTATTCAACCGGGCACTGGCGAAGGGCCGAATGGGCGACCATGTGGGGGCCGTGAACGACCTGGAGGCCTTGATGCGCTTGAAGAGCCCGGGGTGGGACGAGAACGCCCCCGGCACGCCGCGGGTATTCGTGGAGATGACCGGGAACGCCTGGCTGGGCATTGAACCACCGGAGTTCGACATTCCCTACCCGCACGTAGCCTACGCGTTCGCCCTGAGCTATCTGGAACTGGATAGCGCTGCGAAAGCCCATGACTGGCTGAGCATCTGCATCGACAAGGGCTTCGAGGTGGGGAGCTGCCTGTACGAACGGGGTATCCTGCTGCTCAACCACGGGCTCCAGGCGGAAGGCTGCGGCGACCTGGAGCAGGCCGCCATCCAGCGTCACGAAGAGGCCCGAAATGCATGGACCCGGCATTGCGCCGGGTCCACACCATGAGATCGGAAGTGGAACTTACTTGGTGTTCTCGTTCTCTGCCGCCATCTTGAGGCCTTCCTCGATCATGCCATAGAACTGATCGAGCTTGGGCAGGATGACGATGCGGATGCGGCGGTTGGCGCTGCGGCCTTCGACGGTGTCGTTGCCGGTCTTGGGCACATACTCGCTGCGGCCTGCTGCGGTGATGCGCGAGGGGTCCACCTTGTAGTCGTTCTGCAGCACGCGGGTGATGGTGATGGCCCGCGCGGCGCTGAGGTCCCAGTTGTCCTTGAAGCAATCGCGGCTGATGGGCACGTTGTCCGTGTGGCCTTCCACGAGCACCTCCTGGTCGGGCTTGTCGTTGAGCACGGTGGCCACCTTGGAAAGGACCTCGCGGGCGCGCGGCGAGAGCTCGGTGCTGCCGGTGCGGAAGAGCATCTTGTCGCTGAGCTCGATGAAGACGACGCTCTTCTCCACGTTCACGGTGACGTCGGTGTCGTTGAGGTTGCCCAATGAGCTCTTGAGGCTGACGACCAGGGCGAGGGTGACGCTGTCCTTCTTGGTGAGGGCGTCATGCAGGGTGCGGATGCGGAGGTCCTGCTCGCGGATCTGTTCCAGGGACTTCTCCAGGTTGACGGCCTCCTGCTTGGAGAGCGTGGCCATGGTGTTGACGCTGTTGAGCAGGGCGGCGTTGGTGTTATTCAGCTGCGCCACCTGGTCCTTGAGGTGCTCGTTCTTGTTGGCCAGCTCGGCCAGGCGGGCCTCCAGCACGGCCTTTTCGCCGTTGCAGGCCTCCAACGAACGGTTGCAGTTGTCCAGCTTGTTGAGCAGGGTCTCGTTCGAGGCCTGGATGGCCATGTACTTCTTCTTGGATACGCAGGAGGTGCCCAGCAGCAGCAGGCCCAGGGGTAGCAGGAGGTGGATGGGTCGTAGCATGGATACGGGAATTGGGTTGGAGGTCGAAAATACGCTCCGAAGGTCTTGGGCCGGCACTGATGCGCATCACGTCGTTTCCCACGGGCGGGAAACGCATTAATTCTCCAACGCATCATGTTCATGCTCCATCTGCCACTCGCCGTGCTGGACAATGCGATGATGCACGACTGGATCACGGGGCGGGACCTTTCCGCTGCTCGTTGATGGGGCCGTCCACAGCCCCCTGTTCACCAAGTGGCGCCACGGACCGCGCGGCGGCCCACACCCCTCCCCTTCTTTGCAGGCATGGCCCTCAGCCGCTTCTGGACCTTCATCCTCATCCTGAGCATCGGCTATGTGCTGGTGATGCTGGCCATGGGCCGGCAGTACTCCCTGGGCACCCTGGTGAACGGCAAGCAGGGCGAGGCCCTGGTGGTGGCCGAATGGGACACCCTGACGTGGCGCGGCCCTCTCCCACTGGCCGACCTGCGCGCCGCGGGCAGTGCCGGTGTGCAGCACGGTGATACGCTCTACACCCTGTCGGCCACGGGCGTGGTGAAGGCCACGGCGGGCGTGCAACCGGCCGATGGGCTCTTCGCCACCTGCCGCAACACGATCACCGACCTGTGGCTGCCGCTGATCGGCTACCTCACCTTCTTCTGCGGCCTGTTGAACCTGCTGATCGACTCGCGCGCCATGGAGAAGGTGGCCCGGTTCCTCTCCCCCGTCTTCCACCGCGTGTTCCCCGAACTGCGGAAGGACCACCCGGCCTACGGGTTCATGACGCTGAACTTCGCGGCCAACTTCCTGGGGCTGGACAGCGCGGCCACGCCCTTCGGCCTGAAGGCCATGGAGAGCATGCAGGAGGACAATCCGCAGAAGGACCGCGCCACCAACAGCCAGATCATGTTCCTGTGCCTGCATGCGGCGGGCCTCACGCTGCTGCCCACCAGCATCATCGGCTACCGCGCGGCACAGGGGGCGGCCAACCCGGCGGACATCATGATCCCCACCATCATCACCAGCTTCGCGGGCACGCTGGCGGCGCTGTTCATGGTGGCGGGGAAGCAGCGCATCAACCTTTTCAACTGGCCGGTGATGCTGACCGTGCTGGGCATCAGCGGCGTGATCGGCGGGCTGATGGCCTACATCGGCGGGCTGGCGGGCGTGGCCAAGTTCCACTTCACGGACAACCTGAGCAACGGCATGCTGCTCACGATCATCGGGCTCATCGTGGGCTATGCCTTCCTGGTGGAGAAGTACTTCACGGCCAAGGGTACCAACCTCTTCGACAGCTTCGTGCACGGGGCGAAGGACGGCTTCACCACCGGTCTGCGCGTGCTGCCCTACATGCTGGCCATGCTGGCGGCCTTGAGCATCTTCCGCAACAGCGGGCTGATGGGCATTGTGATGGACGGGCTGAGCTGGGCGATGGCGCAGGTGGGCGTGAGCAAGGAGGTGATCGATGCGATCCCGGTGGCGTTGATGCGGCCGTTCAGCGCGGGCGGCTCGCGCGGCTTCATGCTCGATGCCATGAAGACCTACGGCCCGGACAGCCTGACGGGTCAGCTGAGCTGTCTGTTCCAGGGCGCGGCGGAGACCACCTTCTATGTGGTGGCGCTCTACTTCGGCAGCGTGAACGTGAAGGACAGCCGGTACACCCTGGGCATCATGCTGCTGGCCGACCTGGTGTGCGTGATCACGGCGGTGTTCGTGGTGCGGTTGTATTTCTAGTGGGGATGAGCGGGGGCGCGGATGTGAGGGAGGAAATGCGGCCGCAGATGGCGCAGATGAAATGCAGGATGGTGGATGGGCCTGTTGATGTAGCGATGGGATGGGGCGGCAAGCCGCGGATGGGTGGGAGGAAATGCGGCCGCAGATCATATGGAAATGCAGCCGCAGACCTCGCTTCGCGCGCCGACGCCGAAGCGCTCTGGCGCAGGCGCCCGAAGGCTTCGCGAAGGCGCAGTGGCGCAGATGAAAGCCAGGATGAATAATGGTCTAATGGCAGATGGATCACAACATGCGTTGTGATCGGACTGGCGGGAGGACTTCTGAAGCGATCTGATCTCGACCAGACCCATATTTTCGAGGGCATGGAACAGCGCGATCCACAGACGCATGCGATCATCGGTGCGGCCATGGAGGTGCACAACGAACTGGGGCCGGGGTTCCTGGAGAGCGTTTACCAGAAGGCCATGTGCCGTGAACTGCTGTTGCGCGGCATTCCGTTCCAGGCGGAGATGGAGCTTGGCGTGATCTACAAGGGCGAGCCGTTGGGAGCGAACTTCCGGGCGGACCTCTTCTGCTATGACGAGGTGATCGTGGAGCTGAAGGCCACGCGCGCGATCGGCCCGGCGGATGAGGCACTATTGATCCACTACCTCGCCGCCACGGGCATGAAGCGCGGTCTGTTGCTCAACTTCGGAAGCGAACGGCTGGAGTTCATGAGGCGTGTTCGCGAATACTGAGCATTTCACATCTATCCCGCATTCCATCCGATCTCCATCAGCATTTCATCTGCGGCATCTGCGGCTGAGTTTGAATTACCCATCACCTGCCTGTCCACCATCTCGACCAGTATCCCCACCCAACACCTTTCTTTGCGGCCGCAACGATCCACCGTTGCCACCACCCATGGCCGAGAAAGAACTGAAGATCGCCCGTCGTCGCTCGAAGATCCACGGCAACGGCGTGTTCGCCATCGCCCCCATCCGCAAGGGCGAGCAGATCGTGGAATACAAGGGACGCATCATCTCCCACGACCAGGCGGACGAGCTGTACCACGGCGATGTCAAGTCCGGCCACACCTTCCTCTTCACCCTGAACGACCAGTGGATCGTGGATGCCAATGTGCGCGGCAACGTGGCCCGGTGGATCAACACCAGCTGCGAGCCGAACGCCATCGCCTTCGTTCATTCGGAGGACAAGAAGGACCCCGACCCGAAGAAGGACCAGGTGATCATCGAGGCCCTGCGCGCCATCCAGCCCGGGGAGGAGATCACCTATGACTATGGCTTCGAGTTCGACGTGCCCTACACCAAGCAGTTGCTGAAGACCTGGGCCTGCCGCTGCGGATCGCCGAAATGCCGCGGCACCATGCTGAGCGGCAAGAAGTTCAAGGCCTTTGTGAAGGCCCATCCGGACTGGAACAAGTAAGGTCCGTACAAAGGGCTTACCGCCTTGGCACGGCCTTTGCCAACACCGGGCCGTAGCTTTGCCGCCATGAAAAAGACGCTGTTGTTCCTCGCCGCCCTGTTGCTGACCACCGTGGGTGCCCAGGCCCAGGATGATGCCAAGGCCAAGGCCATCGTGGACAAGTTGATGGCCGCTGCCAAGACCTGGACCAGCTTCGAGGCCGACTTCAGCAGCCGCCTGCAGAGCACCAAGGACAAACTGGATGTGAAGCAGGAGGGCAACATGAAGGTGAAGGGCAAGAAGTT
>CAUJFM010000366.1 GCA_963169595.1 Bacteroidota bacterium
TATCCCGGCCGCTGGTGTTGCCGCAGCCCACCACGGCATTCAACAGTTCCTTGGTCGGGATGTTGATCACGCACTCACCGCTGGCCTTGAGCAGACCGTGGCTGAAGTCGCGGTCGCTCACCACGCAGCCCACCAGCGGCGGCTCGAACTCCATCGGCACATGCCAGCTCATCGTCATCACGTCCATCCGTCCGCGATGCGCCGTGGTCAGCAGCACCACCGGTCCGGGCTCCAACAGGGCATAGACCTTGGCCAGGGGATAGGAGCGCTTGGGCATGGTGCACGCGGTTCGATGAGTGAAGGTAGGGCATGGCCCAAGTCTCTGCGTCGGGCCAGAGGTTCACTCCGTCCTTGTGCCGTGGCTGTGTCTGCTTGTTATCAGATCCGCACCTGGTGCATCTTCCCGATCATCTCCACTTGCTTAGCGGGCATCTCCGCCTTCTTCGCGAAGGTCTTCCACCGCTTCACGCCGGCCTTCACCTCATCGATGATCGCCGCGGCCTTCTTGATGTTCATCGCCTTGGCCACCGTCAGCAGGTCGTCGCGGTTGATGTCCGGGCGCTTGCCGTTAACGCTCATCTGGTGCTGCCGCAGCCATAGGCTTTCCGGGTGGTAGGCGGAGGTCACGTCGTAGGCCGGCGCCAGGTGCCAGTCACCCTGCGGGTCCATCAAGAAGCTGATGTTCTTCGTGTGGTCGTCGCAGTTCATGGCCACCACGTTGAAGCACATGCGGCGGAAGAGCTCCACGGCGGCGGGGTAGGGCAGGCCCAGCACGCGCATCACTTGGAAGGCCTGCTCATAGCTGTGCACTAGCGGCTGGTTGTAGTCCATGTGCGCGATGCCGCAGAGCGTGGCCATGTGCAGCTTGTGCACCGTGCCCTTCGCATCGCGCACGCGGTCGAAGCGCTGGGTCAGGAAGTGCGCGCGGCCGTGCTCCTCCAGTAGCCGACAGGGCATCATTGCCACGCCGCAGGCCCGTGCCATCAGGTGGTAGGCGTACTCGATACGCCCGTAGCCCTTGGGGTCGCCGAGCTTCTCATTGGTCACCCCGTCGAACTTGATCAGGCAATAGGTGAAGCCCGGCAGCCCGTCGATCTGGCCGCTGCGTACCTCGCCGGTATCGGCGTTGAAGGCCACGATCGCCTTGGCGCGCGCGCCGCCGGCCGAGGTGCCCACCTGCAGGATGTCCATCAGGGCCTCCTCGTCGCTTAGCCCGCCGAAGCCTTGCGAAGGCGGGCCCTTTTTGTGGTTCGTGCGGAAGGCTGCGCGCTCGTACAGCACGCTGTTCGCCACGCGCACCAGGTCTTCCACCTGCAGGGCTTCGCTGCTGGCCTCCCAGTCGTTGTGGCTCGGCTCGAACTCCAGTGCGCCCATGCCGCGGCGACCGGTGTAGCACAGGCGCTCCACGGGGTTGGCGCTGCCCGGTGTGCGCTGCTGGGTGGCCAGCCACGCGTCAAGGATCTGCTCCCCGAAGCGGTCGGGCAGGCTGTCGGCCAGCAGGCCCGGCAGTCCGCGGAAGGTCTCGTCGCGCACAGCGCCGAAGCTGAAGACCTCCTCACCGCCGCGCGCCTTGGCCAGCGGCATCATGATCGGCGCCACGTCCAGCCCGCTGCGCGTAAAGGCGCGGTCGTACTGGAAGGTGGCCCGTTGCTGCTGCTCGTCCCACACCACCAGGCCCACCACCTGGCCCCACAGAAGCACCCGGGCATGCGTTACCATGTGCTCTTCGGTTTGGGCGGCCCCACCTCGGGCTTCTTGCGGCTGGCGCGCTTGCGCTGCTGCTTCAGGTACTTCTCCTGGGCCTCCACCAGCATGTAAGGCGTGGGCTGCGGCTCCTGATGGAAGGCGTCGAGCAGCTCCAGCCGCCCGATGGCGCGCAGCACCTGCACCACGGTGAGCAGCGTGGCGGCCCTGCCGGCCTCCAACTTCACCACGGTGGTGCGGTCCAGACCGGCGCGTGTGGCCACCTCGGCCTGGCTCAGGTTGCGCTCCAGCCGCATGCGCCGCAGCTCCGCGCCAAGCCGCTCCACCACTTGGGTGTCGCTCAGGGCCTGCCATTTGATGTTGCTCGTAGACATCGTAAAGGTGGTTTCAGTTCGCTAACGAAGCTTTCCCTCCACAAGTATACGCATTCCCTTCGGCTTTGTTGCATTCAAAAGATGCCTACAGGCATCATATAGCTAACAATATGCTAATAGTGATGCCTTTCGGCAACATACAGAATCAGAATATCAGACGATCAGATGGTCAGAGAATGGAATTCGGGGGGGCACAGCCGCTTTAATACACCTCGCGGCCTTCGCAGAGGTTGAGCAGTCGGGCGAGCACGTACACCGTTCCGCGCCTTCCACTTCCCTCGCGCAGCACCTTGATCAATCCATTCTCGCGCATGCTGCGCAGCAGGTTGCTCACCGTGGCGGATGTGGGTGGCGTGCCCTGGAACGTGAACAGGCTGCTGGTGAAGATGGGCCGCTCGAACATCTGGTCCAGCATGGGAACGGCGAACTGTGAATGCGTCACCTCCAGGGCGCGCTGCTTCAGTTCCGCGTAGAGGTCCATGATCGCGCGGGCCTTGTCGCAGTTGTCCTTCGCCTGCTCCGCGAGACCGGTCAGGAAAAAGCGGATCCATGCCGTCCACGCATCCGGCTCGCGTCCGATGGCCCGCAGCCGTGCGATGTATTCATCGCGGTTTCGCTCCAGCCAGCCGCTCATGTAGAACATGGGGCGGGGAAGGAGTTGCTTCTCGAACAGGAACAGCGGGATGATGATGCGGCCCAGGCGCCCATTGCCATCATCGAACGGGTGCAGTACCTCGAACTGCGCATGCACGATGGCGAGCTGCACCAAGGGGTCGGGCCGATCGGCGTGGTAGTAGCGCTCCCAGTTGTTCAAGTGTTCCTGCAACACCAAGGGCGATGGCGGTACGAAGAAGGCTTCCGCGATGGTGCTGCCCGGCTTGCCGATGAAGTTCTGTGTAGTGCGGAACTGCCCGCGCCGCTTGTCCTGCCCGCGCACCGAGTTCAGCAGGATCGCATGCAGGCGCTTCAGCATGTTCAGGTTGAAGGGCTTCTTCGCCAATTCCTGCTCGGCCGTGCGCAAGGCCTTCCGGTAGTTGATGATCTCGCCGATGTCGTGCTTGCGGGAAGCTTGCTCCGGCTCCTGCCCGCTATCGAACTGTAGCACATCGCCCAAGGTGGCCTGGGTGCCTTCGATGCTGCTGGATAGCACGGCTTCCTGCGTGGTCAGGGGCGAAAGGAGCACTTCCGGCGAAGGGATCCCCACCAGGATACCATCGTACCGCGCCAACGCCCGGTTCGCTTGGCCAACAATGGGCATAAGGCCTTGCCAGTCAAGCCCTTCAATGGGGAGTTTGTCCGGTACGAAGGGTTCCATGGCTTGCCGCAAGTGGATCGGTCACAAGATGCGTAGTGTCAAATGTAATCGTGTTTGACTTTATACAAAGCGGTTTGTCTCAAATGGGGAAGGGATAAGCGACCATGAGGACGATCGCATCGGTACGCGTCACCCTGAGCCTGTCGAAGGGTGGGCGTTCCGGCTCGTCCCTTCGCTTCGCAGAGCCTTCGCTCGGGATGTCGCCGTCGGGCCATTCGCTCGTAGTCCTCGCCGCCCTCCCCCTGCCTCCGAGCCGGGGCTCGGGCGCCTGTGGCCTACCCGCTGCTGTCCCTAACGCGAAATGCGAAAGCCTACAACACGAACGATCATGGCCGGGACCATGGACCTGCCGGACATCCGGCCTGATGCCTGCGACCCCTTCAGGGTCGTGGTGGACTTGGATGATCCTGGTCTAATGGCTGCGACCCCTTCGGGGTCGTGTGCGGGTCACCCGACATCGGGGTGGTCATGACCCCGAAGGGGTCACAGCCATTAGCATTTGGCCCAGCCCAACAGGCAGTCGACCCTGAAGGGGGCGCAGCGGCTATTCCTCATCGCTTGCGGGCTTTTCCGCTTCTATCTGTAACGCGAGATGAGCAAGCCAGCTCATGTGGTGGGAGGTGGTTCACTTAAGGAATGCCTCCATTGCTTCTCGGGAACCGGGCTCAATAAGCGAGGCCTTCTCCGCTTCGTCGAAGACCGCAATGAAGGCTGCGTGCTTCTGATCTTCGTTCATGTCCATAATCCCCCTGGCATGCTTGCTCCATATCTGTAAGAAGGGAAAGGACCCAAACGAATCCAAACCGTGATACTTCGTAAGGCTGTTCGAGGCGATCTTCATGACTTGCGCCGCACCAGCCTTTTTGATGGCATCCGACGGGATGCCCCAATCCTTCGTGTATGTGCAGTCCGTGTAGAAGCCAATTTGCTTGAGATCCTCCATACCATCGCTCCAGCGGTCACTTGATGCCAAGGGTGGGATGGAGTGCCGTGTAATTGGTTGTTGGGCGCCCTTGGTCATTTGCAGATGCACATGATTGTTCTTGTGCTTGTGGTTCCGGTAGCCCTTCCATATCAGTCTTAGGTCTTTCTGGTTGGTCGTGGTCAGCAGCAGTGGAAGTAAGAACACCTTGCCGACCTCCTCGATACTCAGAACGGCCAGTGATGCAGCACGAGCGAAGCGACCGTGCTGGAATAGAATTTCTGCCTCATCGTATAGCTCTTGAGCGTTACGGAATGCTACGTTCACCCCTTCGGCAACTTTCTCCACCGATAGTGAACCCCAGTGTTGGATCTCCTTCAACCTGGTCATCACGTTTTCAATGTTCGCAAGGCCCATCGTGTTCCCAGCATGAGCAGACGCAACGGATAGACCAACACGAGCAACACGATCGCAGCCCACTTCACCACTGCCCATTGCTTGTCCGCGCTCCAAAGGTTTGCGCGAGCATTGTTCTTCTTTGTGACCAACTCGGCCACGAGCGTTCTTTGTTTCGCAAGAGCATCAAGTGTTTCTTGGGTTGGGGGAATAGGCTTGTTCTGGAGTGTTCTCAGACAGATATCGAAGTCGGAGTGGAGAATATTCCGCTCCTTGAGATATTCAACGGCCTCGCGCAATTCAGAGTATGGAACAGTATCGGACGTAAGCGCCTCCGCTGCAATGAGGAAGTGCTGTCTGCCAGATGAGTCAGAGGCTTCAATGTGCGTAGCGATTGCATAACGCCGGAGTCGCTCCGGCGTAAAGTATCCTTGGTCTTTCAAGGCACTGACGAAACAGAAAACCTTATTCCTGTTCCACTTTAGTGGGGGCGGAGGGAGAATATTGAGCGGGTCGGGCTGGATAACCTCAAATGGTTTGTTGGGGTCGAAAGGAGGTTTGGGGGTGCTGGGCAAGAGGTCTCCGGCTATGTCCTCAGAAAAGGTTTCGAAGTCGGGTACATCGTAGCCTTCCTTCTTCACTTCCGCATACAATGCCGCACGTTTACTCTTGTCTGAAACCTTTATAGTGAATATTCCAAAATCCGGTAGCTCATATCCGTCCCGTAGAAGATTGTCATACAGCCGTTTGCGATTTGCAGCCGCATCGATAATCCATGATGGTGGCGCAGCGACTGCACTGGGGAGTTTAGATGTGTAAGCAGGGACGAACAAATCGGCAGTCTCATAGAGAGCCGGAACACTCCGTTCATAAAGTGAGTCGAGAACCAAAGTCTGGACTCGATGAGTATTTGCGGCGCTTTCTGCCTGAATGGTATACCAGCCGTTGCGCACCCAACCGAATAGCGCTACCAGTAGAACTGCCACCACGCACCCTACAATAAGAAGGAACTCTTTGGCAACGATGCGTTTCACGCGTGTCGAATGTAGGGCCATCAGTTCAAGCCAAGGCGATAGCGCCTTTTGATGTTGGTGTTGTAGTAGGTCCCGAATGAAGAGGCATCCTTGAACCCCTGCCACACTGCAACCGGCACCTCAACGTGGATGTACTCCCGATCATCAGTGCGGAGGATGAAGAAGCCGGTGGAGCCGTCGCAGCTGTAGAACTCGGCACCTCGGACCCAGGAGCTCTCATCCGTGTTCTGATTTTCGGCGATGAGGAAGGTCGCTTCACGGATCTGCTCCATCGCCTCAGTGTATGAAGCGAATGACGATGGAAGGTCCTTGCAGTTGTGCGCAACAGGTGTACTGGCATCATCAACAGGACCGGCATTCACTTCGGTGGTCGAACCACTGTCGCCGCCGCATGCGGAGAGTAGGACAACGGCCCAAAGAAGAAACGTGATCGGTGAACGGGAACCCCGCGTGAGCGATTGGAGCGGCACCCCGCAGCGACGAAGGAGCGAGGAGTACAGCGGAAAGCGCGACGGTGAGGCTTTGCGAACCGGCACGCCCAAATCATCAGTGCCACGCATCATCACCGCGCCATCAATTTCTCCATGATCCCCTTCGCCGCCACCGGGATCTTTGTCCCCGGCCCGTACACATCAAAGCAGCCGGCCTTTTTCAGGAACTCGAAGTCGTTCGGCGGGATCACGCCACCGGCCACCACCAGGATGTCAGGCCTGTTGTAGGTCTCGCGCAACTCCTTGATCACCTCGGGCACCAGGGTCTTGTGGCCGCCGGCGAGGCTGCTGATGCCCAGCACGTGCACATCGTTCTCGATGGCCTGCTTCGCCACTTCTTGCGGGGTCTGGAACAGCGGACCGATGTCCACGTCGAAGCCGATGTCGGCGAAGCTGGTGGCGATCACCTTGGCGCCGCGGTCGTGCCCGTCCTGGCCCATCTTGGCCACAAGAATGCGCGGGCGGCGGCCTTCGTGCTTGGCGAATTCATCGGCGAGGCGCATGGCCTCCTTCATCTCGGGGTCCTGCATGCTTTCCGCTGAGTAAACACCGCTGATGCTGCGGATGGTGGCGCTGTATCGGCCGAAGGCTTTTTCGAGGGCGTCGGAGATCTCGCCGAGCGTGGCGCGGTGGCGTGCGGCGATGACGGCGAGTTCGAGGAGGTTGTCGGAGTGGCGAGTGTCGAGTGCCGAGTGGTGAGTGGCATCGGCGGCAGACTCGCCACTCACCACTCGCGACTCGCCACTTTTAGCAGCGTTGGTCAGGGCTTCAAGGGCCTCCTTCACCTTCCCCTCATCCCGC
>CAUJFM010000367.1 GCA_963169595.1 Bacteroidota bacterium
CTACCTGCTGGCCTTCGAGCCCATCATGGATGATGCCGGCCGGGTGGCCGGCATGCTCGTGGCCGGCATCCCGGAAGAGCTGGTACTGGCGCAAGCCACCCCCGTGCTCGTACGGAACGCGAGCATCGCACTGGTGCTCCTCATCGTGGGAGCCGTCTTCCTGTTCCGCACGGCCGGTCGCCGGCTACAGCACCAGGAGCACCAACACCAGGCCCTGCGCGCCCAGCACGCCGATGTGACCGACAGCCTCGCCTATGCCGGCAAGATCCAGCGCGCACTGGTGCCTCACCCCGAACTGTACGCGGTCCACTTCAAGGACGCCTTCGTCATCGACCGGCCCCGTGATGCAGTGGGGGGCGATTTCCACTGGCTGCATCAGGTGAACGAGGATGTGACCCTGGTGGCCGCAGCCGATTGCACCGGTCATGGATTGCCCGGGGCCATGCTGGGGGCCATCGCCTGCTCCCTGCTGAACGAGATCGCCACCAGCGCCCCCACGCACGATCCGGCCCACATGCTCGCCCTGCTGAACACCCGCCTGGTGCATACCCTCCACCAGCAGGGACAGCGTCGTGGTGCGGGCGACGGGCTGGACATCGCCCTGTGCCGGGTGGACCGGAAGGAGCACGAGATCCTCTTCGCCGGCGCACGGCGCCCCCTGTACTGGCTGCACGGCGGTCAGCTGAGCGTGATCAATGGCGACCGCCTCTCCGTGGGTGGGGCACACCAGCAGGCGGACCGCCGCTTTGCCACGCATCGGCTGGCCTATGCCCCGGGGGACCGCATCTACCTGTTCAGCGACGGTTACGTGGACCAACTGGGCGGCCCGGAAGGCAGGCGGTTCATGGCCTCCCGGCTGCAGGACCTCATCCACCAGCACAGCCACCTGGACATGGCCACGCAAGGCCGGCTGTTGGACAAGGCCTTCCTCGATTGGCGCGGGGAGGGCGACCAGGTGGATGACGTCTGCCTGCTCGGACTGGCCGTGTAGCGTCGCCTTGGCGTCCGTACCGGGCCCACCTCCTATCTTTGGCAGGTGCACCGCATCATGGCGGGGCATGGTTATTTCCGCATGGCTACGAAAGGAGAGCTGATCGCACGGCTCGAGGAACTACTTGCCCAGGAGGACATCGAACAAGCCTCCGAAGCGGTGGAAGGTGTGAAAGAGGCGTACGAGGCACTCGTGGCCGCAACGCAGCAGGAACATCCCGCCGAGGTGGCGGAAGGTGAAGCGGTGGTCGCGGAAGGCGCCCAACCCGAAGCACCTGCCGTGGCCATCGAGTCGGCCCCCTTGCACGACGAGGACGACAAGCGGTTCAAGCAGCTGATGGACGCCTTCCACCAGCGCGTGAACGACATCCGCCGCCGGAAGGCCAAGGAGGAGGCCGACAACCTGGCCGCAAAGAAGGCCGTGATGGACGAGCTCCGGGGCCTCATCACCGGCGAGGAGAACATCGGCACCGCCTTCCAGAAGTTCAAGGACCTGCAGGAGAAGTGGAAGACGATCGGCAACGTGCCGGCCCAACAGTACCGGGAGCTCCAGAGCGATTACTCCCACCTGCTGGACGAGTTCTTCTACCACATCCGCATCTACAAGGAGCTGCGCGATCACGACCTGCGGAAGAACACCGCGCTGAAGCAGGCCCTGATCAGTGACATGCAGAGCCTGGCCCAGAAGGACAACATCCGCGAGCTGGAGCAGCAGGTTCGCGATTACCAGGAGAAGTGGCACCAGGTGGGCCCCGTCCTCAAGGAGGAATGGGAGGCCATCCGCGATGGGTTCTGGAACGCCACCCGCGCGGTCTATGACAAGATCCATGAGCACTACAAGGTCCGCAGGGCCGAGCACGAGGCCAACCTCCAGGCCAAGCAGGCCCTCATCGAGAAGGTGACCACGCTCACGGCCAACATCGGCACCCCGAACGCCAAGGAGTGGAAGACCCTGACCGACCAGGTGCTCGAACTGCAGAACGCGTGGAAGGCCGTGGGCTTTGCCACCAAGAAGGACAACGAGCGCGTGTGGAAGGAGTTCCGCAACGCCTGCAACGGCTTCTTCGATGCGAAGAAGGCCTACTTCGACAAGCTGAAGGACCAGTACAAGGATGCGCGCGAACGCAAGCAGGCCCTGCTGGACGAGGCGTTGAAGCTGAAGGACAGCACGGAGTGGCGGCAGACGGCCGACAAGCTGAAGTTGCTGCAGCAGCGCTGGAAAGAGGCCGGCAGCGCCGGTCCGCGCGACGAGAACC
Source organism: Bacteroidota bacterium (assembly GCA_963169595.1). GTDB lineage: Bacteria > Bacteroidota > Bacteroidia > Flavobacteriales_F > PHOS-HE28 > PHOS-HE28. The sequence goes on from CAUJFM010000367.1 coordinate 2,247, forward strand.
GCCTATGGACCCGCTTCCGCGAGGCCTGCGACACCTTCTTCCAGAACCGCAAGGCCACCTTCGAGAAGCTCGATGCCGAACAGGCCGTGCACGCCCAGGAGAAGGAGGCCCTGCTCACCGAGATCGAAGGGTTCCAGCTGAGCGGCGACCGCGGCAAGGACCTGGACACCCTGAAGTCCTTCTCCCAGCGCTGGATGAACAGCGGACGGGTGTCACCCAAGCTGTACGATGCCCTGAGCGAGCGCTACCGCCTTGCGCTGGACAAGCACTATGGCCAGCTGAAGCTCGAGGGAGATGAACGCCGCCGCATGCAGTTCCAGGACCATGTGGACAGTCTGAAGAGCGGCCCGGACGGCAAGGACCGGATCGAGCGCGAGAGCCGGTTCATCAAGCGGAAGATCGAGGAGCTCGAGAACGAGATGCGCCAGATGGAACGGAACATGGGCATGTTCAACTTCAAGAGCGCCAGCGGTGAGGCCATGCGGAAGGACATGGAGAAGAAGATCGAGAAGCTGGGCCGCGATGTGGAACGCCTCAAGGGACAGCATCGTGAACTCTTGAAGGAGCTGCGTTGACCCCCACCCGGCCATTCCCGGTCACCCTCCCGATCGACATCGCATGGGGCGAGCAGGACGCCTTCGGCCACCTGAACAACGTGGCCTATCTCCGCTACTTCGAGAGCGTGCGCATGCACTTTCTCGAGCGCACGGGCATCCTGCGTTCGCATGCCGAACTGGGCATCGGGGTGATCCTGGCCAGCACGCAATGTGACTTCCTGCGTCCGGTGCACTGGCCCGCCCGACTGCTGGCCTCCACCGGCTGCACGGCCATCGGCAACACAAGCTTCACGCTGACCTACCAGTTGGAGGACGAACTAGGCCACCTTGTGGCCAAGGGTACGAGCGTGCTGGTGATGTATGACTACCGCGCCGGCCACAAGGTGCCCGTTCCCGCCCCCATCCGTGAGGCCATCGACCTGATCCATCGGACATGAGAACCGCCTTCCTGCCCATCGCATGCGGCCTGTTGGTGGCCTGCGGCACACCGCCCTCCCCTTCCCCAGCCCCCGTGGAAGCCACGCCGGCTCCCGTGCCCGGCTGGGACCTGAGCCTGCAGCTCGTGGGCGAGTGGATCGACAGCACCAGCCGCAACCAGTTCGTGGTGCACGAGGCCTGGAGCGTGCAGGATGACAGCACCCTGAAGGGCATCGGCCATGTGCTGGCCGGTGCGGACACCGTGTTCATCGAGGCTTTACGCCTGGCACATCGGAAGGGAGTGCTGATCTACTCGGCCCTGCCCGGCGGGGAGAAGAGCGGCACCTTCACCGACTTCACGTGCACGCTGGTGGCCGATGATTCCCTGGTGTTCACCAACGCGACCAACGATTTCCCCAAGCGCATCCGCTATGTGCGCACCGGTGGCGGCTGGCATGCCGTGATCGATGAGGACAAGGAGGGGCCGCAGCGCACCGAGCACTTCCACTTCACCGCGCGCTGATCGCCGCAGACCGGCCAACCACGTGAAGCCGATCATCGACGCCTCGAAACGCCTGTACGAACGATCGGGTGGCTTCATGCGCGGATTGATCCGGGTCAGCAACAGTGTGGTCGCACTGGTGCTCATCGCCCTGGTCTTCTATCTCGGCATTCGCTCGGAACGCACCGGCTTTGTACGGGAAGTGCTGGACCCCGGGCTGAAGCGCATCTCAAGGCCCGTATTGAATGCTTTCCGGGGCCGTCCTCCGGAGGTGCCCCAACTGCTCATCGCGCTCGACCCCGAAGAGCGGGACAGTCTGGACGCGCTGCAACGGTCAGCACTGGAAGCAGGCTGGGTGGGCAGCGACCTGCTCGCCCATTTCGCGGTCACCGCCACATACAATGAGGTGGAGGTCCCGGCGGTCATCGGCCTGAAGGAAGGCCCCGCCCGGGAAGAGGCAAGCTGGACCTATCAGGTGCGGCTCTTGCCGGGCGACACCGTGCTGGGCATGCGCACCTTCGACCTGGAACCCGTGCTGGGCCCCCAGGCCTTGCATGCCGCCGTCCTCCCCGTGTTCTGGGAACAACTGGGACTGCCCATGCCCGGTGCGGCGCTGGTGGAACTGACGCTCGGTGAAGGGTTCGAAGGCCTCTTCATCGCCCGCGAGGGGATGGATGGGCTGTGGTGCGCACAGCAGGGCCTGGGAAGCGGTCCCATCCTGCGGCTCGACGATGGCCTCACCATTCAGGCCGAACTGGACATCGCGGATGTGCCGGAGCCCAGGCCCGCATTGTCCCCGCCGGATTGGTCCGCCGCGCCCATCATGGTGGTCGACCCCGGGCGCCTCTCCACCGACGCGGCCTTTGCCAAACGCACGGCCGGGGCCGTCAAGGCCTTGGAGGACCTGCGCGCAGGTCGGCGACCGGCATCGGAAGTGTTCGAAGTGGCTTCCACCGCCAAGGCCATGGCGATGGCCGATCTGATCGGCGCACAGGACGCCCTGCAGTGGACCACGGTCCGCATGGTGCTGGACAGCCTTTCGGGCAGGCTGAAGCTGATCCCAACGACCGGCCGCGCCCTGGAGCCCACCCCTGCCCTGCTCGCCACACGGCGTGACCCGGCCGTTCCAGGGGCCTCGACCTTCACCGACCGCCTGCTGGAGGACCCGGTGATGCTCCAGGCCTACGTGGCCTGCCTGGACAGCCTCTCCAACGAGACCGCCGTCCTTGACCTCTGGACCTCTGTTGAGGCCGCCACGGGGCGCTTGGAGCGCATCGTGATGGCCGAGTACACCTCCGCCAAGGCCGATCGTTCCACCTTGGATCGCAACCGCGTGCTCATCCAACGGAGCCTCTACCCGCGCGAAGCGGTGCTTGCGTACGTTCGACCCGCGCGGTCGACCACATACAGCATCGCCGTGGCCAATGTCCATAGCCTGCCCGTGCAGGTGCTCGCCCTGGTGGCCGGTCAGGATACCATTCCCGTGGAACGACCGCTCCTGCTCCCTCCTCGTGAACCAGGGCTTCCGCTGCGTTACGTGGGTGTGGAGTTCGCAGCTGAAAGGACCGACCAACGCACCCTGCACGTGCTGGTGACCATCCCTGGACTTCAGGGATCGCGCACTGCGGAGGTGCGGATGTGGTCCGTGCTCGATGCCGAATGAACGCTGCACTACGGAGAACTTGCCTACTTTCACGCTGTTCAAACCAATACCCTCAAGAGCATGGGCATGATGAAGGAGTTCAAGGAGTTCGCGATGCGCGGCAACCTGGTGGATACGGCCGTTGCATTCGTCATGGGCGGCGCGTTCGGCAAGGTCGTCAGCGGATTCGTTGATGGCATGGTGATGCCACTTGTCGGCATGCTCACCAGCGGTGTCGACTTCAAGGAATTGAAATGGGTGATCCAAAGCGGTGTTGCGGAGGTGAAGGATGCCGCCGGGACCGTTGTCACCCCTGCCGTGGCCGAGGTATCGGTGAAGTACGGTGCCTTCATCACCGTCATCATCGACTTCCTGATCGTGGCCTTCGCCATCTTCATGGTCGTAAAGGCCATGAACAAGATGAAGAAGTCCGAACCCGCGCCGCCCCCCCCGGGTCCCTCCAATGAGGAGAAGCTCCTCATGGAGATCCGCGACGCGCTGAAGAAGTAAGCACATCCTCCAGTCGGGCGCCCCGTTCATGATCCGCATGGACGGGGCGTTCCGTTCACTTCCGGAACGGTCCTTGCTGGGTACTTTCGCCTCCCCGCCATGCGCCGCCTGTTCCTCATCGTCCCTGTTCTAGCCTGCATGGCCTGTGGCAGCACGCGGAAGCAGATGGAGCGAGCCTCCGTATACGAGCGCGAAGGGATGCTCCAGGAGGCGTACAACGGGTACGCCGAGGTCCATGACCGGAAGCACCGGACGGTGGAAGCCCATGTGGGCATGAAACGCACGGCCCAGGGCCTGTTCGACCGCTTGCAGGCCGATGCTTCAGCCCTCTACCTGGCGAACGACCTGGCAGCGGGCGACCAGAAACGGGCGGAAGCGGCCAACTTCAAGTCCCGCATGGATGCCAAGGGGCTCGAACTGCAGTGGGACCCCATGCTGGATACTCGCCGCGTGGAGGCCCAACGCGTGGAAGCCGACCGGCTTTACCAGGAGGCGGATGCTGCGTACCGCGCCGAGCGGTTCTCGGAAGCGGAGGAACTGGCCACGAAGAGTTTGCAGCTTGACAAGGACCGGAAAGAGACCGCATACCTGTTGAAACTTGCGCAGCTCGAACCCCGCTACCGGGAGGGTCAACGGGCCATGGACCTGGGCCTGTGGCGCGATGCCTTCCAGCGGTTCAAGTGGATCACGGACCGTGATGCCGGCTACCGCAATGCCTGGGACCTGCAGGACAGCTGCCGCCAGCAGGCCTCCTACACCCTGGGCTATGTACCGCTGCACAACGGCGCACTGCAGGCCAACGAGATCGCATCCGTTCTGGGTGGCGCAGCCGTGGAGGCCCAGCTCGCGGCCAGCGTGAAGGCGGCCCTGCTCGATCTGAACGACCCCTTCCTGGTGCTGGTGGACCGCGATAACACCGATGCCATCCTCGCTGAACAGCGGCGCCAGATGAGCGGGGTATTCGATGACCTGTACACCCTGGAGACGGGGCAGCTGCTGGGCGCGCGTTATGTCCTCACGGCGAAGCTGCTGCGGTTCGATGATGTGCTGTTCAAGCAATGCGAGGTGCAGATGCAGCTGATCGAGACCAGCACCGGTCGCATCCATGCCTCGGAGATCGTCCGGGTGAACAAGCAGGAGATCAGCAAGGGCGCACCCCGCGCACAGCTGCTGGGCACGGCCGCCAAACGCATCGCGCAGCGCGTGGCCTCGTTCGACCCGAACAAACGTTAGAAGCCATCTCCAAATAGTCCTTCGGACTGCGCCGGGGCCTTTTCCGGGCATCCGTCGTTGCTCAACCCTTACAGAGCGTCCAGCTATGCGCGGGTCTCGCGCCTAGGCTGCCCGGAAAATTCCTCCGGCTCGCTACCAAAAACTATTTGGAGATGGCTTCTAGTGGAAGTTCGCCGGGCCTGAGTACAGCTCGGCCAGTGAGGCGCCGCCCCAGCAGGTGCCGAACCCGACCACGCCCACGATCAGGGCGCCGAGCAACCACTGGCCGGCCGAAGTCCGCTTACCGCCCAGGAAGTTCACGATGGCCCCGAGCAGCAGCACACCGACATGGATGGCCACCGCGACCATCATCCCAAAGAGCACCACCATGCCGGCACCGTTCCGCTCGGTCAGAGAGAGCAGCTGAATGACCACGGCATAGCCCAGCAGGATCAGCAGGTTGTTGCGCAGGAGCTTGCTGTTCATGGATTCACAAGGTAGTTGCTGCTCGTTGCAGTTCCGCCAACCGCTTCCGCTGCGCCTCCTCCCGGTAGAACAGGTTCATGGTCTCGAAGGGAATGGCGTTCATGGTGCGCGGGTCGATGATGTGCACGCAGCTCCGCTTGATGGCCCGCACGTCGAAGTCGTAGGCGTCGATGAAACGCATGATGATGATGCGGAAGAGGTTCTCGTACTGCAGCTCCGGCGCATCGATGTCCGGCAGGCAGCACATGATGCGGTGGAGCGTCTCGTGGGCCTTGTCGCTGGGCGTGCCGGTGCTGAAGAGCTTCACCATGTGCTCCTTGAGGCGGGCGTCCTGCTCGTACACGATGGTGTTGCGGCTGTTGTTCAGCAGGTCGTCCGGGTCGATCATGCGGGTGAGCGGGAACACCTCCTCGTTCAGCTTCAGTGCGTAGCCCATGGCCAGCGCGTCCGGGTTGCAGGGGACGGGCACGATGTCCTCGGGCGTGAAGAGCGGCGCCTGGTCCAGGATGGCCTGCCGCACCTCGGTGAGGGTGATGCGGTCGGTGGCGGGGTCGTAGTGCTCGGTGCGGCCCGCCGCCTGCACCGGTTGGAAGGTGACGCCC